>JAPLGR010000531.1 GCA_026390045.1 Chloroflexota bacterium
CGGCGGATGGAACGCTCCTTCGCCGACGTGGTGTGACGATGGGCGAGACCGCGATCCGCGTGCATGATCTGGGCAAGCAGTACCGCCTCGGCGCGCTGACCGGTGGATACCGGACGCTACGCGACTCCCTGGCCGAGTCGACCGGACAGCTGCTTGGCCGCGTGCCTCGTCCGTCGCGTGAGCTGCTATGGGCGCTGCGCCACGTCAGCTTCGAGGTCGAGCGCGGGCAGGTGCTGGGCGTGATCGGGCGCAACGGCGCAGGAAAAAGCACGCTGCTCAAGATCCTGTCGCGCATCACCGAGCCGACGGAAGGCGAGGCCGAGATCCACGGCCGCGTCGGATCGCTGCTGGAGGTTGGGACGGGCTTCCATCCCGAGCTGACCGGGCGCGAGAACATCTACCTCAACGGCGCCATCCTGGGGATGAGGCGGTCGGAGATCGCCCGCAAGTTCGACGAGATCGTCGAGTTCGCCGAGGTTCCCAAGTTCATTGAGACGCCGGTCAAGCGCTACTCGAGCGGGATGTACCTGCGGCTGGCCTTTGCCGTCGCGGCACACCTCGAGCCGGAGATCCTGGTGGTCGACGAGGTACTGGCTGTCGGCGATGCCGAGTTCCAGCGCAAGTGCCTGGGCAAGATGAGCGACGTCGCGCAGCAAGGCCGGACGGTGCTGTTCGTCAGCCACAACATGTCGGCCATCCTGCGACTGACGCAGGAGACGCTCGTCCTCGATCGAGGCGCCCTCGTGCTGCGTGCGCCGACGCCGCAGGCCGTCGACTACTACATGACCTCCGGCCTGGCGCAGACGGGCGAGCGCCGCTGGATGCTGGACGAGGTGCCGGCGAGCGTCGCACCCTTCCGGCCGCTGGCGCTGCGCGTGCGCGACGAGCACGGAAGGACCGCGGAGCGTGTCGCCTGCACTGAGCCTTTCACGATTGAGTTCGAGTATGAGCTGGGGCAGGAGGTCACCGGCCTGCGCATCGGACTGTATCTCTCGACCAGCCGCGGCGAGTCTGTGCTGACCAGCTTCGACACCGATGACCCGCAGGCCTTTGAGCGCCACACGGCGCGGTCCGCCGGCAGGTACGTCAGCCGGTGTCATGTGCCGGCGCGGCTGCTCAACGAAGGCCTGTTCGTCGCCGGCGTGAATGCCTCGTCGTTCCGGATACGGTCGTACTTCACCGACGAGCATGCGCTTTCGTTCAGTGTCGACGGCACAGGTGCGCCGGGAAGCCACTGGCCGGAGACGCGCGGCGGGCCGATTCGACCCGCGCTGGCCTGGGAGATCGAAGAGACGGCATGACGGACGGCGGCGCGCGGTCATCAATCAAGCGCGCGATGGGCGGCCTGCCTCTCGTGGCGGAGGCCTATCAGGCGATGGCGGCTGAGGGGAAGCCCCCGGCGGCTGGCTTCGCGCTCGACCGCCTGCAGGCTGCACTTCCAGCCTGGCAGCGAAACGTGGAGTCGGCGGGGACGCATGTGCAGACCTCGCCCAGCCGCAGGCTGTTGGTGTTCGGCGCGTTGAGCTGGTGGATCGAGTACGCCGCGGCACTCTCCCTCGTGCTGAGCGCCGCCGGGCATCGAGTGGATCTGGCGTACGTCGCGCACCGGCGCTGGATGCAGCCGACCGACGACTTCGACCTCCGCCGGCAACGGGCCTACCTGGCGCGCCTCTTGCGCTCTCTTGCGCCGCGCATCCGCCTGCATGACCTGTCGCGCGTCCACGTCGCCGACTTGCCGCCGGCACTTGAATCCTCATTGCAGGCGCTGGACCGGATTGACGTGCAGTACACGCGGCAGCGCGAGTCACTTGACCTCGGCGTCCGGGGCGAGGACCAGTCGCTGCTGGAGCTCCGCAGCCGCCGCAACCGCCACGCGGCTGCAGGCATCCTGAATCTGCTCAAAGGCGGCGCGTACGATGCGGTCGTGATCCCCAATGGGAGCATCCTTGAATTCGGCGCGGCGTACCGCACGGCTCGCCATCTCGGCGTTCGCGGCGTGACCTATGAGTTTGGCGAGCAGCGCGAGCGGATGTGGCTGGCGCAGGACGACGAGGTCATGCGCCAGGACACGAGCGGCGTGTGGGCGGCACGCGGCGCGGTTCCGCTCACCGAATCGGAGCATCGGGCCATCACCGACCTGTACCGCGCGCGGCGCGGCGGCCAGCTGTGGGCCAACTTCGGCCGGCAGTGGC
>JAPLGR010000568.1 GCA_026390045.1 Chloroflexota bacterium
CGTTGCCCACTCGTCCAGGCTCACGGCCTCTTATCGGGTTCGTGTCCCTCAGGTCGCGGGTTTGCCTCCGGCTTCCTCCGGACCCCGCCTCGCGGCGACGCCCTTGCCCTTGGCTACGGTGGGTGCCATCAACCCCCGGGAAGGACTTCCACCTTCCTAGTCAGCGCCCATGCTGGGCGTACGACGCGACGCGGGCGGCCAATGGCCGCCCGCGCAACTTGATGGTCTCAGTTGGGCTATGGGATGCGTGTCGCAGTCAGGGTGGCCGTCGGCGCGGGCGTGGCAGACGGCACGCGCGACGTCGGCGTCGGTGTGGCGATGTTCACCGGCACAATCAGCTTCGTGCCGACGAAGAGCGTGTCGGTCACCTTGATCTTGCTGGCCGCAGCGATCGCCTCCGCCGTGCTGTTGAACTGGGCGGCGATCGACTGCAGTGTGTCCCCGGTCACCACGATGTACTCGATGCGCGCTCCGGGCGCCAGGTTGGTGGGCAGCGGTGTCGGCGACGGCAGTGGGGCATCGACGGCCGGGATGATGATCTGGCTGCCAACGCCGATGGTGTTGGGATTGGCGGCGATCTCGGGATTGTAGGCCAGGAGCTGGTCGATCGTGATGCCGAACTGCTCCGCGATGCTGAAGAGCGTGTCGCCGGACTCAACGATGTAGGTCACGGGTCCCGAGGGCGTGGGGGTCTCGGACGGCGGCGGGGTGAGCGTGATCGTCGGCGTCTCCGTGGGGGGCAGAGGCGTGAAGGTCAGCGTGGCGGTCGGTGTGTCGGTCGCCAGGAAGGACAACCTAGGGAGCCCGCCGCCGGTCAACCAGATGATCACTAGCAGCAGGCCGACGACCAGCAGGACTATGGCGACCCCGCCCAGCAGCAGCGGGACCATGCGCCCGCGCCGACGGCGGTAGGCATCGATCACATCGGCCGCGCGATGTTCAGACTCGGTCATGGTGGCGTCTCCCTCACCGGGCAAGGACCGCCCCGGCCCACAGCAGAATCAGTATACCCGAACTCTGGGCGTCAGGGCCTTGGCCAGTCGGCGATCAGGTAGGCGATCAGCGGTTCAAGCTCCGGCGCCCAACTGGGGTCATCGTGGCCGCCCTCGTACACGGCGAGCTGATGCGGCACGCCCAGGCCTTCCAGCAGCAACGCGAAGTCTTCGGTCGCCTGCCTGGCCCAATCCTCATCGCCTGCGAGCAAGTAGATCTTCGACGGGAGCGCTTCACCGCGGCGGACAATGAAGACCGGGTCGTACTCCCTGCGCGCCGAATTGAGCGAAAGGGCAGGGCTGATGGCTGCCACCCCGTCGAAGACGTCCGGATTGTTGAGCGCGATCTCAAGCGACCACACGCCGCCGCGCGAGATCCCGGCGATCGCCCGCCGATCCGGGCGTGGGTCACTGTGGTAGGTCAGGTCGATGAACGACACCAGACCTTCGGTCAGCTCAGCCTCGTAAGAATAGGGCCCTCCGTCAGTGGAGCGGAAGAGCGGGTCCGGGACACGGGGCATGACGACGAGGAACGGCGGCCAATTGCCGCTCCTCACCGCCTCGTCCACCAGCGACTCCAGCCCCAGTAGTTCCCACTCGGTCTCGTCATACGGGTAGCCGTGCAGCAAGTAGAGCGTCGGGAACGACTGGGCGGTCTGATCGTGGCACGGGGGCACATATACGCGC
>JAPLGR010000715.1 GCA_026390045.1 Chloroflexota bacterium
GAATGTAGAAGCCGCTGTCGCCCGAAGGAACCTTGAACTTGAACCGCACGGTGAAATCCTTGAAGGTCCTGTCGCTGAAAAGCAGTCCGTACAGCTTTTCGTTGTTCGCCCGGCCCACGAAGGCGCCGTCTTCCACGGTCCACTGGCCGTCGCCCACCTTGTGCCAACCGGCCAGCGTCTTGCCATCCGTCAGCGGTTTCCAGACCGGTTTCCTCTCCTCGGCCGACAGTCGGGCGGAAAACGCCCACACCGCCATCAACAACGAGACTGCCGCCGCTCGCGCAGACTTCATGGTCCACTCCTTGATTCTGGGGAAAATGGGGTCGTCCACGGTTGAGAGTAGCCTCCGGCGACATGCGGGTCAAGAAGAGGCGTGGCCGTTGCATCGGATGAGACCAGTGCCTAGAATCGGCTCCCGTCGGCCTTGTTCGATTGAGAAGAGAACGAGTTGGGAGTGAAGACATGGCAGGGCTTATCGAACGGCGTCTGTTCTGGACGGTGGCAATCCTCGTGTTCGTCGCGAGCGGCGTGCCGGTGCGGGGAGCCGAACCGCAGAGGCAAACCACCTCGGCGTGGAAAGCGGGTACACCGATCGTGACCTATTGGGCCGGCCCGCCGCTTACGGATGCGGTCGCCCGGCAGATGGCCGAGGGAGGCTTCAACCTCGTCTGGTGCGGCGAGAAGCAACTTGATGTGGCCCAGCGGCACGGCCTGCGGGCGCAGCTCCAAGACGGGCTCTTGGCGCCGGCGACGCTCGACAATCCCGCCCAGCGGGAGAAGCTCGACGCCCTGATTGCGCGGGTCCGCAACCATCCGGCGCTCTACAGCTACTTCATCACCGACGAGCCGAGCGCAGCGGCGTTCCCGGGGCTGGGCAAGCTGGTCGCTTACCTCCGCGAGCATGACCCGGCGCACCTGGCCTACATCAACCTCTTCCCCACGTACGCGAACAACCGGCAACTCGGTACCAAGGGGGATACGATCCCCGCGTACGGCGAGCACCTGCGGCAGTATGTGGACATCGTGAGGCCGTCGCTCGTGAGTTACGACCACTACCAGTTCGCGAAGGACGGGGACACCGGCGGCTACTTCCTCAACCTGGCGATGATCCGGCGTACCGCGCAGGAGGCGGGCGTGCCTTTCCTCAACATCGTTCAGGCATGCACGTGGACGCCCTCGATGCGCGTGCCGGGCGCGGACGAGATGCGCTACCTGGTCTACACCACTCTGGCCTACGGGGCGCAGGGCATCTCCTATTACGTCTATTGTGCCCAGAAGCACATCGGCGGGATCGCCCTGCCCGATGGCACGCCCACGCCGACCTACCACGCGCTGAAAGTGCTCAACCGGGAGTTCGCGGCGATCGCCAAGGAGCTTCAGCCGTTGCGGTCGCTGGCGGTCTATCACGCGGGGATGATGCCGCCGGGCTGCGAGCCGCTGCCCCCGGACGCCCCGTTCCGCCTCGATCCGCCCGTGCCTCCCCTGGCCTACAAGCCGCCGGAGCGGGT
>JAPLGR010000574.1 GCA_026390045.1 Chloroflexota bacterium
CGTCGGTCAACACGGAGCGCGCCATCAGCAGGTCGCGCTGGAGATCTGCGCCCAGGACGAAGGCCTGTGTGCCGACCTCAACGAATCCCCAGCGCTGATAGAAGGCGATGGCGCGCAGGTTACGCTCCCAAACGTCGAGCCAGACGACATCGCAGCCGCGCTGCCGGGCGTGTTCGAGGCAGGAGTGCATGAGTGCAGCGCCGACGCCGCGTCCGATCCGCGAGGCGACTGCGTAGAAGCGGACGATCTCGATCGGCCGACCGGCAGGCACGCACTCCGGTGCGGGTCCCTCCCGAAGTCGAGCGTACCCGACAGCCTCCTCCTCGTTCTCGGCAATCAGGAAAGAAGCTCCTGGATCCGCGAGTTCGGCTGCCTGCTTTTCGGGGCTAAATGCCCGCGCCAGGTAGGCCGCCATGTCCTCGGCTGTGTTGTCGGGGCCGAAGGTGTCGCGAAAGGTCCGCGCGCCGAGCCTTGCCAGCAGCTCGTTGTCATCGGGCCTCGCGATCCGGATGCGGATGGAGGGATCGGCCAACGCCTCTCCTCGCCGGGAGGGTGAGATGCCCGCCTAGTCAAGCCCCCGGACGCCCGGGTGGAGGTACGCCAGCACGGCCATGGTGATAGTGCCGCAACCGCCGATCACGAACACCTGCGCCGGGCCGATCTTGTCCGTCAGCCATCCCGCCAGGGCGAATCCGATCGGCATCAGCACGAATGAACCAAGCGCATCGATGCTGGACACGCGCCCGAGCTTGTCCGGGGGAACCATCTCCTGAAGCGTGTTGGTCCAGACCAACGCGATCGCGGAGAAGGTGAGCCCGTACACGAACGCCGCGGCCAGGATCACCGTCAGGTTGGGTGCCAGGCCGTAGGCCACGATCATCAGTCCGCCCAGGACGGCCGAGCCGTACAGGAGTGTGCCGCGGCGACGGATGCGCTTCAGGCGCCCAAGCACGACCGCTCCAATGACTGACCCGATGGAGAAGGACGACGCCACCAGGCCGAGGGCTTCCACCTGCAGCCCGAGGTGGTCGTGGATCAGAAACGGAAGGGCGACGTTGCGCGGCCCGGAGTCGGTGACGTTGATGAAGGCGTACACCAGGATAGTCACCCACAGCCAGGGCGAGGCGGCGACGATCTTCCACCCGTCGCGCATATCGGCGATCGGCGACGTGCGGGGAGAGGTCGCGATCTCGGCTGGGGCCGGGGGACGGATATGCCGGAGGGGGAGCAGGCACGCGGCTGAGATCAGAAAGGAAGTGCTGTCAAGCCCGAACGCCAGGGAGGTTCCGCCGCCGGCGATGATGATGGCGCCGATCGTTGGGCCAATCACGCCCGACAGCTGCCACGAGAGGCTGGTGAGCGAATTGGCGCTCGGCAGTTCGTCGGGGGGAACGATCTGGGGGACGGATGCGACGTAGGCCGGAGAGAAGAAGGCCTCCGCCAGCCCAAAGACGACACTAGCAGCATAGACGTGCCACAGCTGGAGGCGGTCGGTGTAGGCCAAGGCCGCGACCGTCCCGACGATAAGCATGTTGATGACGTCGGAAGCGAGCATGATGCGAAAGCGCGGCAGCCGGTCGACGATCACGCCGCCGACCAGCAGGAAGAGCAGCATCGGGACGAGCGAGAAGACGGCCAGCGCGCCCATTGCCACGGCGGATCCGGTCTTCTCCAGGATCCACCACGACAGGGCGATGCGATACAGGCTGTCGCCCAGGCGAGAGATCGTCTGGCCCCCCCACAGCAGGGCGAAGGAGCGAATGCGGAGGGCACGCAGGAAATCCATTGGCGGGCATTGTATCGCAGCGAGCGAGGGATGAGCCGCGCGCTCCCGGGGATGATCTGGGAGGGGAGCCGCGGTGCGTAGAGTAGAATACCTGTGCCAAAGGACACCATGGTCAGTGAGCATCAGGAAGGCGAATCAAGGGAAGGTGCGTTGCCGCCGGGATCGGAGTCCGAGGCGGTGATGCGTGCCCTTCACCGCGCGACGCTCAGCTTGTACACCGATCTCTCGCTCGACGGCGTTCTGCGGCGCATCACTCTGGCAGCGAAGGACCTCTCGCACGCGCGCTACGCGGCGCTGGGTGTCCCGGACTCGTCCGGAGAACTGCAGGCGTTTGTCACGCTGGGGATGACGATCGAGGAGATGGGGCGCATCGAGAACCAGCCGGTTGGCAAGGGCCTGCTGGGCGAGATGCTGCGCGCCGGCCGCTCCATCCGTCTGAATAACCTGCACAGCCACCCGGCGGCGGCCGGCTTCCCTCCAGGTCATCCGGAAATGACCTCCTTCCTCGGGGTTCCCATCGCTGCCTACGGCAAGCCCCTCGGACAGCTCTACCTGGCGGACAAGGAGGACGGGGGCGAGTTCACCGCGCAGGACCAGCGGCTGATCGAGATGCTCGCCGCCCACGCCGCGGCGGCGATCGAGAACGCCCACCTCTACAAGCAGATCGTCAGCAGCGAAGCGGAGCTCAAGCAGCGCAACGAGGAACTGCAGCTGTTCAACTCCCTGGCCACCGCCGTCAGTTCCCTGATGGAAGTGGAGCCGCTTCTGGAGAACATGCTGGACAGCGTGATGGCGCTGTTTGCCGCTGAGGCGGGCGAGGTCTATGTGCAAGAGGAGGATGAGGGCGTCTACCATCAGACGATCAGACGGGGACGGGCCGAAGGTCT
>JAPLGR010000235.1 GCA_026390045.1 Chloroflexota bacterium
ACGCTCCGCAAGCTGTCGGGACCGGGGGAGTTGTCATCCACTCCGGGATTGTCCCCTGTCGCCGGCTATTATTCCTGGATTCCTCTTGAGTCCGGGGAGTACACCGTGATCTTCGAGGTGGCCGATTCCGAGGGGGCCAGCTATGTCGATTCGGTGCATTACCGGGTAACCGTCAACCAGCCGCCCCAGCTGACGGCGGCAAGCAGCGCAGCGGGGAGGGCAAGCGAATCTGCCAGGACCCAGAGGGGGGCGCGGCGCAGGGCAGCGAACGCCGCGAGACCGGCCATCGCGCCCAGGGCCCCGCCGACCCAACTCAGCCCTCCGGCCGAGAACGTGAATGCCTCCGCGAGGTGGGAGGCGAAGTAGTCCCAGTGTGCGCCGACGTACGCGAGGCGTGCGCCCACCAGGCCGGCGGCCAACGTGGCCAGGCCGGCGTCGAGGCGCAGGTAGGCCGCCGCATCAAGATCGCGCCAGCGGCCGGACAGCCGGCGGATTGGATCTCCGAGGAGAAGCCACAGCAGACCGGCCAGCGTGCCTAGGGCGAAGAGGATCGGGAACGTGTTGCGCATCGGAGGCTCAGCCGGGGAATCATACCATTTCCATCGCTGACCAAGCCCTCATGGCCTGTCGAAGTGCAAGGCTGGGGTGTGCCGCGGCGTGCCTCGCGGCTGTATAATTCGAGCTGTCCCCGTAGGGAGCGGAACATGCCCGAGGTGCAGATCTCGCCGGTTCGGAGCGATTCGGACCTGATGGCGTTCATCACCTTCCCCTGGGAGGTGTACCGGGGCAATCCGTACTGGGTTCCACCGCTAATCGCCGAACGGCGCAGCTTCTTGGATCGGGCGCACAGTCCGTTCTTTCAACACGCGCGCGCCGAGTACTTCCTCGCCCGCCGGGGCGAGAAGGTCGTGGGTACGATCGCCGCATTCACCAACGACCTGTACAACCAGTTCCAGCAGGTCAACACCGGCTTCTTTGGCTTCTTTGAAGTCCTCGAGGATGCGGAAGCTGCCACTGCACTCCTCTCGACAGCTGAGGCTTGGGCCCGTAAGGCCGGACATGTCTCGATCCTCGGCCCAGCCCAATTCTCCACGAATGACGAATGCGGCCTGCTGGTGGACGGCTTTGAGGATGCGCCGCGCATCCTGATGACCTACAACCCGCCGCGCTATCAGACCTACCTGGAGACCGCGGGCTACCGCACGGCGATGAACCTGTGGGCCTACTCGCTGGCCATCGCCGACTTCATCCGCAGCAAGCCCGAGAAGCTCGAACGTGTCACGGCGAAAGTCATGGAGCGCGGGAAGCTGAGCGTCCGCCGGCTGGACATGAAGCGCTTCGATCATGAGCTTGAGGGGGTCAAGAAGATCTACAACCGGTCCTGGGAGCGCAACTGGGGCTTTGTTCCGATGACCGATCCCGAGTTCGATCGCCTGGCCGAGCAGCTCAAGCCGATGCTGGATCCGGACCTCATCATCATCGTCGAGCGAGATGATGAGCCGGTCGGTTTCGGCCTGACACTTCCCGACCTGAACGAGCCGCTGCGGCTGGCCTATCCGCGGCCGTCCATGCCCGAGTCGCTGACGATGCTCAAGATGCTCTGGCACTGGAAGGTCCGCCAGCGCCACGGCTGGCTGCGCGTGTTCGCGCTGGGCGTGCTGCCCGAGTTCCGTGGTATGGGCGTGGATGGTTTGATGTACCTGGAGACGGCGAAATCGGCGGTGCCCAAGGGATACAAGTACGCTGAGATGAGCTGGATCCTCGAGAGCAATGACATGATGAACCGGGCGATCCGTTCGCTGGGCGGGACGGTCTACAAGACCTACCGGATGTACGAGAAGGCGCTCTAGCCCGGGGCGAACACGTGGTCGGCCGCAGGGTTGAATGGCGGTTGTCAGCGTCACCGCTCATGTCCGGCGACGTGTCGGCTAGATGTCGGAGGAGATAGCACGCTGTGAGCGGGACCTGCCGTAGACTGGGAGCAAGCCGACAAGAGACGGTGTGCCATGGTCCCATCGGAGTCTCTGATCATGCCTAATGTCGTCTACCTACTGCTGATGGCGGGCCTGTGGCTGGCGGCGATGGCGATCGTGTCGCCGGGCACAGGATTGCTCGAAATCGGCGCCTTTGCTGTCCTGATCCTGGCAGGCCTGGGGACGCTGCGTGTCCCGCTCGACCTGTGGGCGCTGGGCGTCATCGGCCTGGGTGTCGTCCTGTTCGTCGGCGCGCTGCGCTGGCGGCGGACGGCGCTGTGGCTGGTGCTTTCGGCGGTCCTGCTCAGCGTGGGATCGGTGTTCCTGCTTGGCATGGAAGCTGGACAGACGGCGGTGCACCCGCTGCTAGCGGCCGCGGTGTCCATCCTGACCGTGGCGTTCTTCTGGGTCGCCGTACGCCGTGGGGTCCTTGCCCAGCGCGCCAAGCCCGTGCATGACCCCGAAGCCATACTGGGGCAGGTGGGTGATGTGCGCACCGCGCTGGACCCCGTTGGCTCGGTGTACGTTGGTGGTGAGCTGTGGAGCGCGCGCAGCGAAACCGCGCTGCCTGTCGGTATTCCCGTCCGCGTGCGAGGCCGTGAAGGCCTTGTGCTGATCGTGGATCCGGTTCCCGCGGAACCGGACGCGAAGCCATAGGAGGCATCCATGCAACTGAACTACGCCCTGTGCGGCATCGGCATCGTTATCCTGTTCGTCCTTGTCCTGCTGGTGGGGGCCATTCGCATCGTCCAGGAGTACGAGCGGCTGGTTGTCTTCCGGCTGGGCCGCTGCGTCGGCCAGAAAGGGCCGGGCATTGTCTTCCTGATCCCGATCATGGACCGGGGCGTCAAGGTGGATCTGCGCGAGCAGGTCCGGGAGATCCCCCACCAGACGTCGATCACCAAGGACAACGCGCCGATCGCCATCGACTTCGTCTGGTACTACAAAGTCGTGGATGCGGCCTCGACTGTCTTGCAGGTTGGCATCTTCGAGGCCGCGGCGATGTACATGGCCACCACGACGCTGCGTTCGGTCATCGGCGGCATCCCACTGGACGACGTGCTCTCGCAGCGGGAGCACATCAATGAGCTCCTGCGCACGAAGCTTGACGAGGTCACCGAACGCTGGGGCGTCAAGGTGACCAACGTCGAGATCCGCGAGATCATCCCGCCGCGCGAGGTGCAGGAGGCAATGAACCGCCAGATGACGGCCGAGCGAGTGCGCCGCGCCGTCGTCACCGAGTCCACCGGCACGCGTGAGGCGGCGGTCAACGTGGCCGAGGGCGAGAAGCAGGCGGCGATCCTGCGCGCCGATGGCGACAAGCAGTCGAATATCCTGCGCGCCGAGGGCGACCGGCAGTCGCAGGCGCTGCGGGCCGATGGCTACGCCACGGCGCTGGAGAAGATCTTCGCCGCTGCCAAGACCATCGACCAGAAGACGATGACGCTGCAGTACT
>JAPLGR010000012.1 GCA_026390045.1 Chloroflexota bacterium
TTCGAGGCGGCAATGGCCTTGTCGATCTCAAACATGTCGTCATTGCCCGGGCAGACGTAGCACGTCATGCTGGACCCCTCGAGTCTCGCGTCGGCGTACTGCATCCACCGGTCAATGGTCCCCAGCACCCGGTCGAGAAAGATCGCATCCGATCGCCCGGGGGTATTGGAAATCTCGGCCACCTCGTCGTGATCAGTGACATACGGATAGTAGCCGCGGTTCTGGATCGTGACGACCATTCGGTCTACGTCGTCCTTGGACTCCAGGATGCTCTCCTGGTCGAGTAGCGTGACTTTGTACCTGCCTCCGCCCTGGGCAATGATCGGGATGATCGCCTTGCCCGTCATGTCACCACCCAGGATTAGAATCGTTGCCTCGTAGAACTTGGCGGCGCTGATGAACTTCTTCCAGCAGATCTCTGAGCCGTGCACATCGGTCGCAAAGAAGAGCCGCGTCACAGACCCTCCTGGGGGATGAGTCACCTGGCCCCGCAGATCGCGGCGCGGGCCCCGGCTGGGGAAAACAGAACGCGCCCTGAGAGGCGCGCAGTGAGTGCGGTGGATACCGGGAGACCCAGCCAGGCCGCGAGGAAGTTGTTGGATGTCATGATGAGATCAAGTTGTATACCGTTGCCGTCCTCAGGGGGCCATCTTCCGGCCACCCCTGGGTTGTACTCATGCCTGATGGCCCGTGACAGACTGACGGGTGGGACGCCGAGGATGCAGCCCTCTGGCCCGCGTTCCTCAGCTGCAGGCCCGACATTGGGAGGTACCCCGCAGACCTGCGATCCCAAGCCGGGCTCCTGCTCGCTCGCAAAGTGAGTATAGCAGGGTTCCGCCCAAGGTCAAACACGTTCAGGATTGGACAGAAACCGTCAGAAGCGGGCTTCGCGGATGGCGGCTTTCGGTCAGCTTCCAGTTCCGCCGGGCGGCCGAGCCTGCTTGCTATAATGCTATCGTGAAACCATTTCGCCCGCGCGCGCTGGCCGTTCACCGGCGGCTGTTGGAAGCCTACGGCGAACCGCGCTGGCGGCATCCCTTGCCCCCGGTCGACGAGCTGGTCTCGACCATCCTTTCCCAGAACACGAATGATGTGAACCGCGATCGGGCCTTCGCCGCGCTCCGGAAAGCGTTCCCCACATGGGAGGCTGTGCGCGACGCTCCTGCCGATGCCGTTGTCCAGGCGATCCGCCCCGCCGGGCTCGCCAATCAAAAGGGGCCGCGCATTCAGGCGGTCCTTCAAGCCATCACAAAGGAAAGGGGAAGCCTCGACCTGCGCTTCCTGCGCCGGATGCCTCCCGAGCAGGCCATGGCGTGGCTGATGCGCTTCAAGGGAGTGGGCCGCAAGACGGCGTCGATCGTCCTGCTCTTCTCGCTGGGAATGCCCGCCTTCCCAGTGGACACGCACATCTATCGTCTGAGCGGGCGGCTTGGCTTGCGCCCGGAGCGTTGCAGCCTTGAACAGGCTCATGACCTGCTTGCCCGCAGCTTCCCGCCGGAGACATACTATGCTGCCCATCTGAATCTGATCCGGCACGGCCGCGAGGTGTGCCACCCTCGCAAGCCCGCCTGCACGGAGTGCACCCTTCGCCGTCTGTGCCCGTATACTCGCCATACCCGGGAGGCAACGCGTGGTTGAGTCCCCTGACTCACAGCAGCGCATGGCCGAACTGCGCCGGATGGTCGATGCGCTGGCAGCCGCCGGCGGCTCGTCAGATCCCGAGCTTCTCCTTCATCTGCAGGAGCAGCTGAAAGCGCTCCAAGTCGCCGGACTCCACAACGGCGAGCAGGCTCGCTTGGCGGCCCTCTACCACGTCTCCAGCGTCCTCGGCTCCTCGCTGCAGTTGGCCGAGGTGCTTAACCAGGTAATGGACGCCGTGATCCAACTGACTGGCGCGGAGCGCGGCTTCCTGATCCTCGGCGACGGACCCGCCGGTGACCTGCGGATTCAGGCCGCCCGCAACCTGGAAGGGAAATCGCTGGACCAGGAGGACATGCAGATCAGCCGCACGCTGGTCCAGCAGGTACTTCACTCCGGACAGGGCGTGGTGACCACCAACGCCCAGCGCGATGCCCGCTTCTCCAACCAGCAGTCGGTGATGACCTACGCACTGCGGTCCATCCTGTGCGTGCCGCTGCGCGCCCACGGGCAGGTGACAGGCGCGATCTACGTCGACAACAAGATCAAGGCCGGCGTGTTCAATAATCGGGACCTGGAGATGATGGCGGCGTTCGCCGCTCAGGCGGCGGTGGCCATCGAGAACGCGCTCCTGTACACGCAGACCGATGCTGCGCTGGCTGAACGCGTCGCCGAACTCGAGACACTGCAACATATCGACCGGCAGCTCAACACCGGCCTCGATCTTGACCGGGTGCTCGACCTGACCCTCAACTGGGCACTGCGCGGGACGCAGGCTGATTCGGGCTGGATCGCTTTGCGCCCCGACGAGAAGTCACCGCCGGTGATCGTCGCCGGGGACGGGAAGGGCGCCACCCTGAATCCGGACTCCCCGGATATCGCCCCCGCCATCGAGCACGGTGAATTCGTCACGCGGCACGCGGATCCGGACGGACTCCCCCATCGCCTGATTGCCCCCCTGCGCCGCGAGACGCACACCAATGCCCTGATCGGCGTCCAGCGCCGGGCCGCCCCCTTCACGCCTGAGGCCGAGGCGTTTCTCCTGCGCCTGGCCGAGCATTCCGCTCTTGCCCTAGAGAACACTCGCCTGTATCAGGCGGTCCAGCAGGCCAACCTGGCCAAGTCGCAGTTCGTGTCACTCGTGTCCCACGAGCTCAAGAATCCGATGACCTCCATCCGTGGCTTCGCCGATCTCATCCGTCAGGGGATGACCGGCGCGGTCAGCGCACAGGCACGCGATTTCCTCGACACCATCGTCGATAACGTGGATCAAATGGCGGCGCTGGTTTCGGACCTCTCCGACATCTCACGCATTGAGACCGGTCGCCTCAGGCTCCAGCTGGCCGCCGTTCCCGTCGCCCGCTACATCCAGGAGACGGTCGGCGCGATGCGGCCTCAGATTGATGCGCGGCGGCATACCCTGACGCTGGACGTGCAGCCGGATCTGCCAGCGGCCTATGCCGATCGAACGCGCCTGGTTCAGATCATCACCAATCTACTGAGCAATGCCTGCAAGTACACGCCCGAAGGCGGCCGGCTCTCCATCGCAGCGCGCCTCAAGCAACCGCACATTCACGTGGCGGTGACCGACAGCGGGATCGGCATGAGCCAGGAGGACCTGGCCCGTCTGTTCACGCAGTTCTTCCGCTCAGAGGATCCTGCCGTGCGAGAACAGCCTGGATGGGGCCTCGGCCTGAACGTGACACGCAGGCTGGTCGAACTGCAGGGAGGCGAGATGGGCGTGTCCAGCCAACTCGGCAAGGGCAGCACGTTCTGGTTCACCCTTCCAGTAGCGCCGGACAGACAGGCCTAGAATGGATGCCGGCGATCGATTCCCGCTGCTCCTCTACAACCGTGCCATCCGCCCTCGCCGCCGCGCAGCCACCATGCTGGCCATCCTGCTCCTCGGCCTGTGGTACCCGGTCAGCATGCGCATGGTCGCCTGGCCGCAGCCGCCGGCTGATCGATGGCTTCTAGCAGGCGGGTTCGTCTCTCTAGCTTTCGCCTTGTTCGCCACCTTCTCCCCGCGCTTCGCCTACGTGCAGCCGATGCGCGATCACCTGCGCCTGTCCACGCCTATCGCCCGCGTCGTCGTTTCCTACCGGCGGATCGAGTCCA
>JAPLGR010000454.1 GCA_026390045.1 Chloroflexota bacterium
GAATCGCCGTTCGGGATGCCGAAGTCGATCATTGTGGAACTGATCTTCTCTTTGTGCCCTGGGTACTCGGCGACGAACTGGTGCTGGAGCACCAGCATGTCGCGCTCGCCCGGGGCGTAGGACATCTTCGCGAGCATGGTCGCGGTCATCACGTCGAGCGGCGACTTGCAGCCGGCCGGCAGCGGAGCGCTGCTGAAAAGACCCAGCCACTCCAAGTTGGCAACGATGAAGTTGACCGGATCGAGGCCGATCTTGCGGGCCACCGCCTGTTTGACGCCGCGGGGGCTCTTCTTGCCGATCACCCTGGCCATGAACTGGGCGTACGTCTCCCCGGTCAGGTCCGTCTCGCTTTCGCCGAGCAGGCCGAGCTCGGCGATCTTCTTCAGCGTGGGGCACCACCCCTGGTTGCGCAGCGTGCCGCGGAACATCGTCCGGGTGGAGGTGATCCCGTAGGTCTCGGCGTAGGGCAGGCTGTCGCGGTTGGGGTAGCCCTCGAACGGGATGACCTTGCCCTCGACCTCGATGGGCACGCACCAGTAGTGCAGGAACAGGTCCGGGCCGGGGACGTCGGTCAGGTCGCCGTCCTGGCGGAAGCGCGCGGCGTTGCGGCCGGCCATCAGCACCCCTCGAGGGCTCCAGGAGAACTTGTAGCCGAAGGGGTTGTCGTTGGCCTCGGGGGCGGGTAGCCCTCCGCAGTACGAGGTGAAGCGGGTGATCTGCCCGCCGGCCGCCTTCACGCGGTGGATCACCTTCATCGCGGTCATGTGGTCGATGCCCGGGTCCACGCCGATCTCGTTAAGCAGAGCGACACCGGCAGCCTTCGCCTCGCCGTCGAGGCCGCGCATGTCGTCCTTGACGTAGGAGGTGGTGACCATGTGCTTGCGGTGCCGCAGGCAGGACCTGGCCACGCGGTAGTGGTAGGTGTAGGGCAGCAGGCTCACGGCCAGGTCGTGCTCGCGCACGATCTCGTCGAGCCTCTGGTCTCCTTCGGTCTCGATGTCGAATGCGACCGGCCGGCCGTTGGGATGATCGCCGACCAACTGCTTGGCCTTGCTCACGGTCCGGCTCGCCACCGTCACCTGGTATCCGTGCTCCAGCAGGTACCTCACGTGGGCACCAGCCACCAACCCGGCTCCGAACACGACCACCTTCTTCACGGTTTCCTCCTTGGCCAGCTTCTCACGCGGCACGATTCAGGCGTCTCGTTTCCGCGCCACCGGTCCCCTGAGCGGATGCTCATTCGGCCTGCGGGTTCAGGTACTTCGCGATGTACTTGTAGTCCGGCGTGAGCTTTCCGTGGTACAGGATCACTGCCCGGGCGATCTCCGAGGGGAGATCCACCTCCTCGAACGGCACGGAGAAGTCGGCCTGAGCGATCGCCGGGATGAACGGCTCCAGGATCTTGCTGAAGTACTCCGAGGCCTCCCGCGGCAGCTCGCTCGGCAGGATGTCCACGGCCAGGATCACCGGCCCCGTGCCGGCCACACCCATCGTCACCTCGCCCGTCTTCGGGTTCCAGACGTACACCGGGTCGTCGGGCTCGGTGGCCTTGAGCGTGCACTCGATCGAGCCCTCGATGTCGCAGCTCGCGTCGCCCACGACCCGCAGGCGCGGCTGCTGCGGCCCACCGAAGAGCTCGCGGGCAAAAGCCTTCGTGAGCAGCCGAGGGTAGCGGGCGTCCCAGTAGTTGGAGTTCATCAGCACGGTCAGGTGCGGGAGGTACT
>JAPLGR010000541.1 GCA_026390045.1 Chloroflexota bacterium
CACGCGCTCGGTGGCATGGGCGGTGAACAACTGCGGAAGATACCAGCCGCCCTGTGCCAGCAGCGCCACCAGGCCGACGGCCAGCGTACTCGAGGTCAGCTTGGAGACAAACAGCGGAAGGATCGTAGTGGAGGCAATGAACGAGGTGCCGAAGAAGAACAGGGCCACCTCTCCGACGCTGACGGTCAGATTCCACCGGTAGTTGCGGCGGACCTCGTGCTCGAGCCCCTCGCCCTCAAACGTGGGATAGGGCCGGTCAATCTCAAGCAGGCGGCGAAGGAGGGGGCGCGAAGGCGGCATCGGTCGGATCCGGCGTGTGATTGCGAATGGCCGGACGGAGTGTACGCGTGCGCCATCACCGGCCAGCAGAATTGTAATCCAGTTGTGAGGTCATCCGAAGGAAGAGCGCCGCTCTCAGCTGAAGTCAACGGCCGGCACCCTCCAGCCGACCCCTTCCCAGAGGCACAGCGACTTGTCAGCCAGCAGTCTTCGCCAGGGCGAATACCTCGCATGCCTTCGCCCACGCCAGCTCCGGGTCCTCGCACGCCTCGGAAGAGCCGACCTGACCCTGCCAGCCCCAGACGTACAGCGCGTCCGGCCGCTCGCGAACCAGGATCTTCCCCTGCTCCAGAATGCGGTTCTCGCATCCGCGAAACGCCATCCAGCACTGCAGCCACTCGTGGTGCCGCTTGCCGTGTGCGGCGCACAGATCGCGCATGTGGTGCACGGGCGGCACCATCTCCTCGACGTCACGCTCTTCATTGACCCAGTAGAGATCGGTCCCCAGGTTGTCCAGGCTGGCGATCCGTGCCACCGGATCCCACAGGAACTCGTGCCACGGCATGATGCAGCACATGACCTCCAGCGCCGGGTGCTTCGACTTGCAGTAGTCGGCGATCGTCTGCGCGTAGTCGACCACGCACTGCCGGCGGAAGGTTTCCTGCACCTCGGCCTGCGCTGCGACCAGGTCACCGCCGTGCTGCTCCTCGAACCTGGCGCGGCAGGCGGGGCAGAAGCAGTCGCGCAGCGGGCTCGGTTCATCGATGAAGTAGCCCTGGAATCCGAGCCCGGCGATAGTGTCGATCATCTCCTTGATCAGGCTCACGCTGCCGGGGCTGATGTAGCAACCCGCTCCAAGCGAGGCGCCGTCGAGCCCAATCTGCATCGACGCCGGATGCTCCAGCAGGTACTGGCTGGACCGGCCGCCGCCGAACAGGTTGAGCGCGCCCCAGAAGATGGCAATCGGACGCAGCCCAAGCTCGTTGGCGATGCGCGCCGTGTGCTGCAGCTTCCCCGGGAAGTAGACGAAATCGTTCTCCTGCGCCGCCAGGAGTACGTCATCCAGTCCGAGGCGGGACATCTCCTGCAGGTCGGTCATCAGGTGCTTGGGGTTGTGGTGGCCGAAGTAGGCGACGCCGGTTCGCATGGGCAAGAGCTCCCTGCGGAGAGCAGCAGTGCGGGCCGACATGCTCGCGTCCCGCCAAGAGCCGCTCGCCGGATTCTACTCTCGCGGACACGCTGTGTCTCCTTGGTCGCGCCAGCGAGGCGCGTTCCGCGGGGGCCTGCCTGCCAACAAGACACAGCCTCACCCTGCCGCCTTCCCAAGTTGGAAGTGGTAGACACGCAGCGTCCTGAACAGGGAGTCAAAGGGGCGCAGCCACCATCGAAAGCGGGCCAGCCGCGGCTCAGGCCGGTCCATGAATCCCCATTCGTCGAGCAGGCGGATGCCATCGCCCCAGCCTTCGAGCTTCTGGCCGTGCCAGATCCCCCACTGTGTATCGGCTACCCGGCCGAGCGTGCCTATCTGGAAATTGTGCAGCCACACGTGGGTCGGCGAATAGCTGTCAAAGACCAGCTCCGCACCCGGGAAATGGTCAAGCAGCGTCAGCACCAGCGACTTGACCTGCTCTTCCCGCAGGTACATGAAGACCCCTTCGGCCAGGAACAGGAAGGGGCGCTGGCGATGCACGCTCACCGTTTCTAGCCAGGCATTGTCGAGCACCGAGCAGGCCAGCAAGTGGTAGCGCTCCCGTTCATCGCCGATGAACCTACGGCGCAGCTCGATGACCTGCGGAAACTCCAGGTCATACCACTCCGCCTGGCCATTGCGCTCCGCGACGCGGTCAAAGCGCGAATCGAGGCCGCAGCCAATGTGTACCACCACCGCGTCCGGGTGGCGCGCCAGGAAATCCCGCACGTGGCGGTCAATCTCCCGGTTGCGCAGGATGATCACCATCCTGTTCGCATCGTTCATGGGGATTCGCCTGACCCGGTCAAAATCGTAACCCAACCGTGTGACTAGCTCGACCGCCTTTTCGTCCTTGATCAGCGCGTCCGGGCGCTGCGTCTCCATCGCATGGAGGTAGAGCGGAATGAGCGAAGTTTCAGCCACGCCGCTCAGGTCTTGGTTAGTCGTCTCGGACACTCCAGTCTCCCTTCTCTACCTGTAGACAGAAGGCCTTTTCACCTTGCTGCTTTTCCAAGTTGGAAGTGGAAGATGCGCATTGGCTTGAACAGGCGGAAGATGGGGGCTATCCAGCGAAATGAGTCCATCCTGGGCTCAGGCTGGTCGAAGAAGCCCCACTGGCCAAGCATGTGGACGCCCTCGCCCCAGCCTTCGAGCGCCTGGCTGCGCCAGAATCCCCAGTGCAAGAGGCCTGCAAACTTTGAGCTGGAGAGTTGGCGGTTTCCCAGCCAGACGAAGAATGGCGTCCAGCCGTCGAAGACCAGCTCCGCGCCGGGGAAATGGTCGCGCAGCCTGAGCACCAACGCTTTGACCTGCGCTTCCATGAAGTAGACGAAGACGTTTTCGGCCAAGAACAGGAAGGGGCGCTGAGAATGCACCTTCACCGCCTCCAGCCAGACGTCCTCGAGCACCGAGCAGCCCAGCAGATGGTAGCGTTCCCCTTCATCGCCGATGAACTTCCGACGCAGCCGGATGACGTCCGGCAAATCCAGGTCGTACCACTCCACCCGGCCGTTGTCCACCCGTTCGAAGCGCGACTCAAGGCCGCACCCGATGTGAACCACAACCGCCTCCGGGTGACGGCTGAGGAAGTCCCGGGCGTAGCGGTCCATTTCGCGGGTGAGCATGATCCGCGCTACCTTGTTTCCCTCGGCCATCCGGATCTTCCTGACCTGGTCGAAGTCGTAGGTCATCTGCGTCACGAGCGCCACGGCTTTCTCGTCCTTCATAATGGCGTCTGCGCGCTGCGATTCCATCGCCCGGTTGTAGAGCGGAATGAGCAACGTTTCAGCCACACCGCTCAGGTCTTGATCAGGTGTCTCAGACATGCTTGCCTCCTCAGGGCAGCGCGAAACGCCCAGTGAAGAGCTCGCCGAGCAGCCACCGATCACCTTGGCCCGCGGGATGAGCGCTGCTCACCGCCCGCGCGGTTGGCGGGTCGGCGGCCGTTGCACCTTGCGGACTTCGGGTATAATACATGAGTATCTGTTCAGGCGTTATGACCGTGACCAAGCAACTCCACCCTGCATTGGATGAACACACTGCCGCCCACGTGGCCGAGCTCTTCCGCGCCTTCAGCGACACGAGCCGGGTGCGCCTGCTCTCGGCGCTCAGCCGGCAGGAAACAAACGTCGGCACGCTGGCGGAGATGATCGAGATCAGCGAGTCGGCCGTATCGCACCATCTGCGCGGATTGCGGCAAATGGGACTGGTGATCGCGCGCCGGCGGGGCAAGGAAGTCTTCTACCGCATCGTGGACAAGCACATCCTCACCCTGTTCGAGCAGGGAGTGAGACATGTCCGGCAGGAATAGCAGCCGGCCGACCTGGGCCGTCCTACTGCTCGTCATTTGTCTGGTCGCTCTGGGCTTCCATTTCGTCGGCGAGAGCTTGACGCACGCCGCCGCGCCGGCAATGGACAGTCCCCATCCCGGATACGACCTTGCGGAGGATCAGTTCGTCCTCACCTCCGCGATCGCACCTTCGGCTGGATCCAGCAGCCTGTGGGGCGCCGCCCCGCTCCTCCAGTCGGTGGGACTCGACAGTCTCACCCCGCCCGCTCCCCCTCCCAACCTCTAGCGTCCGGCCGGCGATCGAAGACCGATCGCCAGAAGCCGCGCCTCCAGCATTCCTCCGCCGCTTCGGCGGCGGACATCTCATTTTAGGTGTGAACAGATGATGCAAGCCACAACAGAATCCGAAGTCGTATCCCTTCCGCGCACGCCGGACACCGGCCTCAGCCAGGCGGAGGTCGCCGCTCGGCGGAAGACCTACGGAGAGAACCGTCTGCCGGCGGAGAAGACCATCTCGCCGCTGACCATCCTGCTGGCGCAGGTGAAGAGCCCGCTGGTGTACATCATCCTGGTGGCGGCGCTGGTGTCGCTCGTCGCGCGGGAGTACGGCGACTTCGCCATCATCATGGCGGTGGTGGTGATCGACGTCATCCTGGGGTTTGTACAGGAGTACCAGGCGCAGAAGACCTACACCACTCTCAAGGGGCTGCTCAAACCGACGACCACCGTCGTGCGCGACGGCGAACGACGCGAGGTCGAGGTCTGGGAGCTGGTCCCTGGCGATCTGACGCTGCTGAGCGCCGGGGAGAAGGTTCCCGCCGACGGTCAGGTTCGCGAGAGCGTCAAGCTCGGCCTCGACGAGGCCATCCTGACCGGCGAGAGCGAACCGGTCTCCAAGGACGCCGGCCTCAGCGCCTTCATGGGCACAACGGTTGTGGCCGGCCGCGGCCTGATCCAGATCGAGAAGACCGGGCCGGCGACCGAGCTGGGCAGCATCGCCACCAGCCTCCAGGAACACGTCGAGGAGGACACACCGCTGCAGAAGCGCCTCAAGGCCTTCAGCCAGTCGCTGACGCTGATCGTCATCGGATTCACCCTGGCCATCCTCACCACCGGGTTGATCATGGGCGAAGGCTTTCTGCAGATGCTGCGCACCTCGATCATCCTGGCCATCGCGGCCGTTCCCGAAGGGCTGCTGATCGCGGTGACCGTCATCCTCGTCCTGGGGATGCGCAAGATCCTCCGGCGCAACGGTCTGGTGAAGCGGCTCCTGGCCGTGGAGACGTTGGGCTCGGTGACCACCATCTGCACCGACAAGACGGGCACGCTCACCGAAGGGCGGATGCGCGTCTCGATGGGCGAGATTCTGGACGCGGATCGGGCGCTGCAGGTCATGGTGCTGTGCAACGACCTGGAAGGCCCGGTAGACATTGCGCTGTGGGAACACGCCCGCCGGCTGATGGACGGCGACCCCCAGCAGATGGTCGACGGGTCGCAGCGGCTGGAGGAGGAACTGTTCACCAGCGAGACCAAGTACATGATCACCGGCGTAACCGGTACGCTCTTGGGCGGCCAAGGCTTCAACTTCCTCAAGGGGGCGCCGGAAATCGTGCTGGGCATGTGCGAGGTCAAGGCGGAGGAGAAGGCCCGCCATCTGGGACTGGTCGATGAATGGGCGGGCCTCGGCCTGCGCATGATCGGCCTGGCCTTCCGCCCGCTGGGACGCCTCGACGACTACCGCGGCTACAGGTGGGTGGGCCTGTTGGCCCTGGAAGACCCAGTCCGTGAAGGCGTGGTCGAGTCGGTCGAATTGGCGCGCCGGGCTGGCATCCAGGTGAAGATGATCACCGGCGACTATCCCAAGACGGCGGAGCACGTTGCCCGGCGGACCGGCCTGATGCAGGAGGGTGAAAGCAGCCTGGAGGGGAAGGATGTGGCGGACCTGGGCGATCCGGAGCTGCAGGCACAGGTGCGAACGACCCCCGTGTTTGCCCGCATCCGTCCCCACGACAAGCTGCGCATCATCAAGGCGCTGCAGGCGAATGGCGAGATCACGGCCATGATCGGCGACGGGGTGAACGACGCCCCGGCCCTGCAGCGGGCGAACATCGGCGTGGTCGTCGGCTCAGCCACCGACGTGGCCAAGGAGACCGCCGATCTGATCCTCCTGGACAGCAACTTCCGGACCATCGTGGCGGCGATCGAGGAAGGGCGGATCATCTTCCAGAACATTCGGAAAGTGGTGGCCTACACCCTCTCGAACTCGTTCGCCGAAGTGCTGGCCATCTTCGTGGCGATGATCCTGGGCTGGCCGGCGCCGCTGCTGGTGGCGCAGATCCTGTGGATCCACCTCATCTGCGACGGCCCGTCCGACATCGTCCTGGGTTTCGAACCCATGGAGAAAGGGATCATGGATGAGAAACCCAAGTCGCTGCACGAGCCAATCCTCAGCCACCTGGGACTATCGCTGATCGGAGTGATCAGCGTCTCCAGCGCAACCGCGATCCTGCTCCTCTTCCATCACATGTATGCGGCCCACGGCAACGCGGTCGAAGGGCGGAGTATCGTCTTCGCCTCCTTCGCCATCAATTCGATGGTGTACATCTTTGCCTACCGCAGCATGCGCCAGCCGATCTGGCGCATGAGCCCACTCAGCACCAATATGCCGCTTGTCTGGGCAGTTGGAGCCGGGGTAGGAATGGCCGTGCTGCCCTTCCTGGTGCCGGGCCTGAGAAGCCTGCTCGGCATCGTTCCGCTCTCGCCGGCCGAATGGCTCGAGGTGGCCGGGGTAGCGTTGGGCTTGCTGGTCGTGGTCGAGATCGGCAAGTGGATCAGCAACAGAGTCCACGCCAATGACTGATAGCCAAACGATATCGTCGAAGGGATCATCCATGGATCTGGAACTGGCTCAACGTACGCTTGATGCCCATCACGCGGCCGAACTGCGGCACC
>JAPLGR010000356.1 GCA_026390045.1 Chloroflexota bacterium
CTGTGCCAGGTGATCGATCTTGCGCTGCATGATCTTGACCGACGTCTCGTAGTGGGAGATCAGCTGGGATCCCGCCGACCCGCAGCACCAGTCCGCCTCGGGGAGTTCAATGTACTCCAGGCCGTCGATGAGGGACAGCAGGCGACGCGGTTCTTCCCACACGTGCTGCGCCCGGCGGAGGTGGCACGGGTCGTGATAGGTGACGCGCTCCCGGATCTGCCTCTGCGGCTTCTCCAGAGGGATCGACGCCAGGAACTCGCTGATGTCACGCACCTGGCGGCTGAACGCCGCTGCTCGCTCCGCCCAGGCCGCATCGCCTGCCAGCAGCGTCCAGTACTCCTTGAGCGTCGATCCGCACGTGGCACAATCGGTGACGATCACGTCGACGTGCCGCTGCTCGAAGGCGGCGATGTTGTGCCTGGCCTGCTCCCGCACCAGGTCAAGCCGTCCGTAGCCGCGCGCCGGCATGCCGCAGCACACGGCCTCGCGCGGGGTAAACACGGTTGCGCCGTTGCGGGCGAGCACCCGGATGGCGGCCGCGGAGTCATCGGAGAAGAACAGGCTCTGCGCGCACCCGAGGAAGAAGCCCACGCGGTAGCGGGCCTCGCCGACAGCCGGCACCACTTCCGGCAGGTGCGGCCGCAGCGGCCGGCGAGGCAGGCGGGGGAGCATGGCTTCCATGTCGCGCAGCTGAGGGGGAAGAAGACGGCCCAGGCCCAGGGCATGGACTGCGTCGCGGATCCCGAGCGACTGGTACAGGCGGAGGGGAAGGGTGGCGCCTTCCATCCGCCCCGGCCGCGGAAGCAATCCCTCGAACAGCGGGCGCTTCCAGGGCGCCGGGTGGAGCTGCTCCTGAACGTAGCGCATCGAAAGCGCCAGATCCGCCGGGCGGATGCCCACCGGGCAGATGTCAGTGCACGCCATGCAGGCCATGCAGGCGTACATCTGCTCGATCAGGTTGGGCGTGAGTTCGAGGTCGCCTTCCAGTCCCTTGCGGGCCAGGACGACTCGACCGCGGGGCGACGTCGTCTCGGACAGGTACTCGCGGTAGGTGGGGCAGACCGACAGGCACAACCCGCAACGAATGCAGTTGAGGTACTGGGCCTCGGACGGCTTCTCAAGCGCGGGGGCGGCGTTCATGATGAGGCGATCTCGATCATGCCGCGGCTCCACCGCCAGCGGCGGTCACGATGGGCAGCGTCTGCAACGCGTGCGGCACAACGAGCACCTCGTGGGGATTGCTGACATCCGCCTGGGCCATCGCCAGCGCCTGCTCGATCGTCTCAACCGGGATCATCTTGCACGCCTCGACCAGATCCGGGCACTCGCTGCCGACGATCATGACATGGGCGTGCTCGAGGACCTTGGCCAAGACGAATGCGCGCTGCTGTCCGGGCGGATAGCCGTTGCGGCGGGCGTCCTCGAGGATGGCCGCGGCGTTGGGCGCGTCGCGCATGGCGGCCAGGAACCGCTCCTCGCCGACGCCGGTTCCGGCGCCTTCCTCGCAGCGCGCCGGGATGATGAAGTATCCGCCGGGCCGGACGACGGGCGTGGGCGCAGAGAAGAGGTAGGACGGCGCCCGGGTCGCCTGATACAGATTCGAGTCCTTCGGGTAGCCCGCACCGCCGATAACGATGTCGAAGGCATGCGGGATGGGCACCTCATAGACCGTGCGAGCGAAAGCCACCAGGTCGCGGAAGGCTGCGTCCGGCTCGCCAGCCGTGATGCGCAGGATGCGCGCCCGGTCGTCCAGGACGACGTTGAGGATGAAGCGCAGGCCGGCGCGCCGCGCGGCCTCGGTGATCGCCTCATGGAACGGATTGCCCTCGATCCTGCCCAGCCGCGTCCCGGGATGATCGAGGAAGGCCGGCCCATGGGTATGAGCGATGAGGGCCTCACCGGCGGCGCCGACGGCGACGGTCTTGCGGCCGCCGGAGTAGCCGGCGTACTGGTGCGGCTCAACGATGCCGGTGGCGAGGACGAGATTCGCCTCGACGACGGAGCGATGCACCGATACCGGCACCCCGCCGGGCGTGACGCCGAGGTCGACCAGCAGGTGGGGATCCTGCGGCTGGTTGTCCACCACGCGATAGCGCCCGGCGACCGCCTCGCCCAGTTTGGCGATCTTCTCGGCTCGGGTCGAAGGGCGGTGCATCCCTGTTCCGCACAGCAGGGTGATGTCCGCGTCCTGCACCCCGGCCCGTTCCAGTTCGCTAAGGAGCGCCGGGACGAGCAGGTGATCGGGGCTGGAGCGTGTGATGTCGGTGAAGACGATGCAGACGCGGTTCCCAGCGTGGGCCAGCTGATGGAGCGGGGGCGAGTCGATAGGACGGAGCAGGGCAGCCTGGATGGCGCCGGAGACATCGGCGAGAGGCGGGACCGGCTGAGAAATGGCGATGGTTGCCCGCGTCGAGGCGGGCAGCTCGAACTCGATCGCCGACCGGCCGTAGGGGATACTCAGGTGCTGGGCAGGCATAGTGACAGGCCGGCTTGGCCCAACCGGGACGGTGGGCGATAGGAATGAGGCCCGCTGCACAGGGCAGGGAGGCCCCTTCCGGCCTCTGGACGCCGAGTACAACAGGCGGGGGGCTGTATCATTCTACGAAATAGCATTTCATTCATTAGGCTAGCACTCGGGGGGCGGAGCGTCAAGTGCCGAAGGGGACGGCGCAGGTCGTGTCGCTTGGCAGCCTGATCTTCCTGCTTGCCAAGGCAAGTTGACAATGGCCGGCGCGCAGGCTATACTGATAAACGAAACAGCATACCGTCAGTTGAAACGACGGTAGCTAGCTCGCCTCCGATGTTGGGTGGAGAAAGCGGCTTGCCCCTTACTGTTCGCGCTGTCGATCGTGCGCTGGATATCCTGCTGTGCTTCAACAGCGAGGAAACCGCGCTGAGCATGACGCAGATCGCCGAGCGAGTCGGGATCCACAAGAGCACCGTTCATCGGCTGCTGGCGACGCTGGAGGCCAGGCGCTTCCTGCAGCGCGATCCGGCCAACGGCGTCTACCGTCTGGGATTCCAGATTGTCGAGCTAGCCTCGCTCGTGCTGATGCACATGGACCTGCCGCACTTCGCCGGGCCCTACATGCAGCGCTTAGCAGTCGAGTGCGAAGAGACCGTGGATCTGGCGATCCTGGATGACGACCACGTGATCTACCTGCAGGTGATCGAGAGTCCGCAGCGTCTGAAGATCGCCGCGGCGGTCGGGCAGCGGCTGCCGGCCTTCTGCACGGCAACCGGCAAGGCGTTCCTGGCCTTCCTGCCACTGGATCAGGTGGAAAGGATTCTGGCCGGGGGGCAGCCCCGCCATACCCAAACCACGCTGACCAACCCCGCTGACCTGCAGCGTGATCTGGCGGCCACGCGCGAGCGCGGCTTCGCCATCTCCGAGCAGGAGTTCGAGTCGGATATCAACGCGGTGGCGGCGCCGATCCGCGATCCGAACGGGTACCCCATCGGCGCCGTCGCTATCGTGGGACCATCGTTTCGCATGCCCCATGAACGCATTCTGGCCCTCGGTCACCAGCTCCTCGACGCCACGCAGGCCATCTCGCACGAGGTCGGCCTGGCAGCGCTCACGCGGCTGACACCCGCCGGGTCGGCCGCCGCCAGCGGTCCACCCTCCGAGCGAAAGGGAAACCCGTAGATGAGCAAACCGCCATTCGTCCGAGCCGCCGATGTCGCCGGGGAGTTCCGCACCCCGCCCAGGGTCTCCAAGCTCCTGCTGGCCCCCAAGTTCGGAGGGGTCACCGGCCTGTCGATGGGCATGAACATCACCCAGGTCGGCAGCATGATCCCCGACCACGTGCATGAAGACTCGGAAGAGGTGCTGTTCCTGATCAGCGGCCGCGCCCGGATCGTGATCGAGGGTGAAGGGGAGTGGGAGATCGGGCCGGAGACGGCGTTCTACTCCCCGCTCGGGAAGAAGCACCGTGTGGAGAACATCGGCGACGAGCCGCTCAAGCTGGTCTGGGTGTACGCGCCGCCGCTGCTGTCGCATCGCGAGTAGCTCGCGAGCGCTATCTCAGTTTAGGGAGAAACCATCGATGTTTGAAGAGACTCGCGCGTATCTGAAGAAGATCGGTATGCCATCGGGGGATCTGTTTGACATGCCGACGTCGAAGTCCCGCTTTCCGGACGGCGGTGCCTACCGGATCGAGGTCCCGACGGTGAACACGGCCGAGGCCGTCGAGGCGCTGCTCGACACGGCCACGAAGAACAACATCACGATCAACCGCGTGACCGAGACCTACGGCATGTTCCGCCACACGCGCCAGGAGCTGAAGGAGTACTGCAAGCTGTGCAGCGACTACGGCGCCGAGTTGATACTCTCGGTCGGGCCGAGAGCGACCTACGACACCGGGGCGAGCGTGCTCTCGCCTCAGGGCGTCCGCATCAGCTACCGGCTGCGCGGGATGGAACAGGTGCTGCGCGGCGTGGAGGACATCAAGCGCGGCTACGACATTGGCTGCCGCGGCTTCCTTCTGTACGACGAAGGCATGCTGTGGCTCGTCGGGCAGATGCGCAAGGACGGGGCACTGCCGAAGGACATCATCTTCAAGCTTTCCGCTCACCTGGGCCAGTGCAACCCGTGCGCGTTCAAGCTCCTCGAGAGCCTGGGCGCCGACAGCATCAATCCGGTCCGGGATCTGCAGATCCCGATGATCGCCGCGCTGCGGGCCGCCGTGAAAACCCCGGTCGACATCCACACCGACAATCCACCCGGCTCCGGCGGATTCATCCGGGTGTACGAGGCGCCGGAGATTGTACGCGTCGCCGCGCCGGTACATTGCAAGACAGGCAACTCGGTCATCAGCGGACACGGCCAGCTCACCTCGGCCAGCGACGGACGGAAGATGGCCGATCAGGCCTCCATCGTCGTCGAGATGGTGTCCAAGTACTACCCCGAAGCGAAGCAATCGCCGAAGCGGTCGCCGGACCTGCATCTGCCGGTGGTCTGAGACGTTGGTAGGCAGGGAGATCGTTTCGTCGGTTGCAGGGAGGTGGGGAGATGAGTGAGTGGGAGCTTCCGCCGAAAGGCGGCCACATGGAGCGCCCAACCGGCGTCTATGTGCAGACGATGAACATGACGCAGGTCAACGCGCGTCTGAAGACGAACGACCTGATCATCATCCCGGTGGGGAGTACCGAGTGCCACGGCGCGGCACAGCCGCTGGGCGAAGATACCTTCCTGGTCACGCGCATGGCGGAGCAGGTGGCGCTCAGGACGGGCTGTACGGTGGCTGAGCCGGTGTGGTACGGATCTCATCCCTACAACCATCTGGGCATGCCCGGCACCGTCGTCATCCCGGAGGATACCTTCCTGGCCAACCTGCGTGGCCTGATCGCCGGTTTCTGGAACATGGGCTTCCGCAAGCAGATCCTGCTCAATGGCCACGGCCAGGAGGAGGTCATCCCGCTGGCGCTGCACCAGTTCGCCAAGAAGTACCAGGTGCCCTGCATCCTCGTTTCGCTCCACTGGCCGACGGCCATCCATGACTACCTGAAGGACAAGGCCCATGGCGGACCGTTCGACACGCCGTTCCAGCACGCGTGCGAGGTCGAGGCGTCGTACTCCCTGGCGCTCTTCCCGGAGTTCATGGACATGAAGCTGGCCGTCGACACAAAACCGGAGGGATTCCTGCCTCCCGGGCATGTCGACAAGGGCGGCGAGGTCTACCACGCGCCGATCAAGGGACATGAGCACGTCGGCCTGGGCGGGATCGAGGTGCTGGTCTATCCGGAGGGCGTCATCGGCCGGCCGACGCTGGCCGACGCGGAGAAGGCCAAGCCCGGCATCCAGGCGCTGCTGGACTACATGTGCAAGCTGATCGGCGACATCATGAACCGCTTCCCGGCCGGGACGCTGCCGCCGGTGGACAAGACCACCATGCGCGATCCGGAGGAAATCGAGGCGCTGCTGAAGGGTCCGCTCAACGGAGGCAAGCACCTGTACACGGTAGCGTATCCGCCGTAGGTCTGAGATGACCGAAGGCCGACGCGCGCTGGGCAATCGAGTGGTGGCGGGCGTCGGCCGGCGAAGATCATCCGGGGTTTGGGGGACGGCAGGCGACATCGTCCGGCAAGAGCGTCGCCGGGGCCGGTAAGGTGATCCGCCGGCAGTGGAGAGGTTGAGCATGCAGCTGCTGCGCGTCGACATGACAACGGGGAAGACGAGCTGGGAGCCTGTCCCTTCGGTCTATGCCCAGCTTGGCGGCCGTGGGCTCACGTCCAGGATCCTGCTGGAGGAGATCCCGCCGACGTGCGATGCGTTGGGCCCTCACAACAAGCTGATCTTCGCGCCCGGGCTCCTCGGCGGAGCGGGGGTCACGACGGCCGGGCGGCTGTCGATCGGCGCCAAGAGCCCGCTGACCGGCGGTGTTAAGGAAGCCAATGCGGGGGGAACCGCCGGGGATCTGATCGGACGTTTGGCTCTCAAAGCGATCGTCGTGGAAGGCCAGCCTGCGGCGCGTGACTTCTTCATCCTCCTCGTCCGGGGTGATCAGGCGGAGCTCGTGCCTGCCGGCGACACGCGAGGCCTGGGGACCTATGCCACCGCCGAGCTGCTCGCGAAACGCTTCGGGGACGATTGCACGATCCTGTCAATCGGCCAGGCAGGCGAGATGCTGCTCACGGGGGCGGCCATTGTCTGCACCGGCGAAGGCGAACAGCAC
>JAPLGR010000026.1 GCA_026390045.1 Chloroflexota bacterium
GTTCGTCAACTACCTACCGCGAGGCATGCGAGACCGCCTGGCGCCGCACGTGCGCGTCTACGCGCGTCGCGACCTGGAACGGCTGGTCGCCAGGCTGCCGCTGAAGCTGGTTGAGCAGATGGTGATCTTCGGCGCGTATGACAACGTGATCGCCCGCTGGCCGCGCGTCGGTTCGTGGTTGCGCGCCGTGCTTCAGGCGCTGGAGCGCACGCCCCTGCGGATCTTCGGCTTGTCGCACCTGTGGGTGTTGGAGAAGCAAGGCACGACCTGACAGGCGATTCTGCTACCCGTCAGGTCGTGCGTCGCCCACTTCAGCGGCTATCGCGCGTCGCGGGCCCCATGCAGACCAGGCTGCCCACCAGCTATCTTGCTAGGCACTGGTCTCTGACGGCTTGCTGCTCCCGCTCTCTCGGCCCTTCCGCTTGAGCAACAGCACCACGACGACCACCACCACAAGTACGCTGCCGCAGCACAGGCACGACACACCAGCGATGATCCAGGTTTCGGATCCGCCCAGATCGAAGGGCAGGCTCAGCGCGGACAGGTCCGACGAGGCCTGCACTTCGGTGACGGTCCCCGTCTTGAGCGTCCACGTCAGGCGCTTGCCTTCGACACTGTCGGCGTTGTGGCTGCCCACCTTCCCGGGGAGCTCGAGGATCCAAGTCATTCCCGTGGGCGCCGTCGCCTCGTCTGAGCCCTGGGCATCGACTTCGAGATCGTAAACCAGCAGGCCCTCGCGCAGGGTGAGTTCGCGGATCTTCACAAACCCCATCTCCTGGTACAGGGCCGCCAGTTCGTCGAGGTTCTCAAACGACTCCTTGGCGACACACCAGGTGTCCTCACCTCGCATCTCCTCCTCGAAAGCCGGCGCGTCGGCAGCTCCCGTCTGACCGGCCGAGAAGGAAGAGCAGGTACTGCCGCCTGTTTCGCCCCCGAGAGACTGGAGCTGGGCGACCTCATCGGGCGTCATCCCGACTTCGGTCGTCAGCGTGCCAGCACCAGATGAATCGATCTCCGTGATGACGTTCATCTGGCATCCGGCCAACAGGATCGACGCGCAGGCAATTCCCAGGGCTGTCCAGTAGGTGCGTTTCATAGATCACTCCTCGCGTGCATTGTCATTGCACGCCCACGAGCTGCAGTGTCATCTGTGCAAGCAGTGTCACCCAGCGCGACGGTTCCTTCTTCTGGGCGAACTCCCAGCCTTCCCATGCCTTCCACACCGATGCCGGGGTGATCCGCCCCGCTTCGTCGAACCAGGCATCCAGATGCCGGGCCATATCCAGTAAGCGCGGGTCCGATCGCGTCCACGGGAACTCGGTCAGCACGTGGAGCACGTGGAGGATGTCATACCAGACCATCGGCGCCTTCGGCTTGCAGAAGTCGGTGCCCATGTAGAACATGTACGCATGATTGTCTCGACGCGCTGCCCACTGTGAGAGAATTGCCTCTGTCCCGCGGCGCGCCGCCTCTTCGTCTCGACGAGTCGAGGCAGACAGCGCCTTGAGCATCGCCAGGGTGGCGAAGGGGCACGGATCATCCTTGCGCCCCGGCCCGCGCCACTTGCCCAGTTCCGAAGAGACGGCACACGGCCAGCCGTTGTCGCGAACCAGGCGCGTAAGCGAATCACGCGCCTTACCCACCGCCGGCTCCCCGCCATAGCCGAACTTCTCCAGGGCATACACCAGCAGCGGCGCATCGCACGGCGCCCAGGACCACGTTTCCTTTCCCGTTCCGCCGTACGCCGCCCCGATCACCACCACAACCTGGAAGGGGCCCTCGGAGGACACGTGCGCCATGATCCGGCGGGCGATCGCCTCGATCCCGGGATCCTCCCGCGTCATGCCCAGATCGGCCAGGAAGGTCAGCTTGTGGATCGCGTGCCCGGCGGACTTATGGCTGTTGAGGGGCGCCACCGGCCAGACATGGAGTTCCTTCACCAGGGCACGCACCTCAGCGCTGGCGACCATCCGACGATGAGCGTCTCGGACGCCGGCCGACGATCGTTCGCCCAGCAATCCCCGGCGCGTCCAGTATTCTACGTACGGAGGCCCGGAGAGCAACCAGTCGATCGTCGTCTGCATCCAATATCCCCTTGAGTACGGTGCCTCGGTCAGCCGACAGTGATGTCCCCGACCTCCACGACATCCACCGGCACGCCATCGATCTGACCCGGCAGCACATCGGCCTCGGCCAGCGTCGTCCGCGGGACTTTCTGCCGCACCATGACCACGATGGCCACCTCGCGTTCCCGGTGGCCACCTCGCGTGCGCAGCCCCACCCCCACGCCCACGACGTTCGCCCTGCTCATCAGGTCTGTTTCGTGCGCCTGCCTCACGGCCTGGGCGCGAGCGAACTCGGATCCTTCCTGACTCACAGTTCCACCGCCAGCGCGCGCAGCACGTCGTCGATCGGATTGTAGATGGTCGCCAGGTCCGACCCGGCGAACAACAGCCCGACCGCGCGATGTCCTCCGGCCTCCACCAGGACAGAGCCGGAATCACCCGGACGGGACATCGGTGTGGTGACGATCTGTCCGCCGAACCGGGCCGTGCTGTCGCCGTATCCCACCGTGATCGTTGTCTCGAGGACGGAGATTTCCCCGGTCGTCAGCCCGCTTGAGCGTCCGCACTTGCGCACCCGCAGTCCAAGCTCGGCCGGCCGCGTCCCGCTGATCGGGCCGATCTCAAGCACATCGGCCAGTACATCGTCCTCGTCGTTGGGCCGCGCGACGGCAGCGTCGATGCGGTTGACGGCCAGCGGACCCTCCCGCCAGGCCTCCAGCCGGTGATGGAAACCACCCCAGGCAGCCAGCGCGTTGACCGCACGTACAAACCAGCTTGCCAGCGGGCAGGTGGCGGGCTGGCGAGTGAACTGGATCTCGCCGAACCGGTCGAGCGCTGCGATCACGTCCTCCGGCTCGCGCCCGCCGTCGGCCGTACCCGGCTGCAGAATGGCGTCGCCCGGTTGGCCCCGGTTGCAGTCGGCCAGCACGTGGTTGTTCGACAGGAGAAGTGC
>JAPLGR010000263.1 GCA_026390045.1 Chloroflexota bacterium
TCCGCCTGCTCGAGAAGCACGGCGGGCGCAGCGGCGATCTGGTGCTCGAATCCTGATCCATGGCGATCACTTTGCTTTACTTCTCCATCCTTCGAACGCGGACCGGGCTCGCCCGCGAGACGCTTGAGGTTTCAGGCCCGATCAGCGTCGGGCAACTGCGCCAGGTCCTGGTCGAGCGGCACCCGGCTCTGACCCGGGTGCTCCCTTCCGCTGTCGCCGCCATCAACCGCGATTTCGCCTCGGACGAGACCATGATCTCCGACGGGGACGAAGTTGCACTGTTCCCGCCGGTTTCCGGCGGTGCCGATCCCGGGCCCACGGTGTTCCGAATCACGCAGGACCCGATTGAGCTCAACGATGTGCTTGCCGAACTGACGCTCCCTACGACCGGCGCTGCCTGTGTCTTCACTGGAATGGTTCTGGGTGAGACCCGGCGTGGCGAGGAGCATTCGACCACCGCACTCGAATACGAAGCCTACCAGCCCATGGCTGAGGCGAAACTGCACCAGGTGGCCGAGGAGATCCGTGCGCGCTGGCCGTCGGTGGAGGGCATCGCCATCGTGCAGCGCGTTGGGCGGCTTGATCCCGGAACGCCCACCGTGCTGATCGCCTGCACAGCGGCCCATCGCGACACAGGCGTGTTTGAGGCTGCCCGGTATGGCATTGACCGCCTCAAACAGATCGTGCCGGTGTGGAAGAAGGAGATTGGCCCCGACGGCGAGACGTGGGTGGAGGGCGACTACCGGCCGAAGCCGCAGGATCGCCATCCATGATCCCCGGCCGTCGGCCGGAGCCTTGGCCGTACTGCTGCACCGGCTGCGGGCGGCCCTACCCAGACGATCTTCTCCCCTATTGCTGCCCGGCATGCGGCGGCGTGTACGACTTCTCTGGCCCGCTGGTCTACCAGAATCCGGAATCCATGTTGCCAGATCGGCGCGGCCTTGCGCGCTTCCGGTCGGCATTGCCGATTGCGTCTGCGGCGCCATTGATCAGCCTGGGGGAGGGCGGCACGCCGCTGCTTCCCGTGCAGGTCGGCAGCCGCGTGCTGCACTTCAAGTGCGAGCATCTGAACCCGACTGGATCCTACAAGGATCGCGGCACGGCGATCCTGGTTTCTGCGCTCTCGTCGGTTGGGGTCACAGAAGCGGTTGAGGATTCGTCCGGGAATGCCGGCGCATCATTCGCCGCGTATGCCGCGCGGGCCAGGATTCGCGCTCGCGTGTTCGTGCCATCCTCCGCGTCCGGTGCCAAGCGGTCTCAGATCGAGGCCTATGGCGCGGAGCTGGTTCTGATCGACGGCCCGCGTTCTGCTGCGTCCAACGCCGTGCGTCTGGCAGCGGAGGGCGGCGCGGTCTATGCCAGCCATGCCTACATGCCGCAGGGGATGGCGGGCGTGGCGACCATCGCCTACGAGATCGTTGAGCAGCTTGGCGGCGCGCCTGGTGCCGTGATCGCGCCGGTGGGGTGCAGGAAGGCGAGACGCGGGCAGAGGGGGTTCGAGTTCGCTTCCCCGTCCGCGGTGACGCCGTGCTGGACGCGGTCGCGGCCACAGGCGGGACGATCGTCGCCGTCGCCGAAGATGAACTGATGCGCGCCTGGGAAGTGCTCGGCCGCGCCGGTTTGAACGTTGAGCCGACATCAGCCGTCGTCTGGACCGCAGCGACGCTGCTGCTGGAAGACCTGCCGGATCCCGCGGTGGCCATCCTGACCGGCTCAGGCTTCAGAGCATCGCCGGCACTCCAGGGCGCCTGAAGACCTGGCCTCCGATTCCCTCCAGCGTCTGGGCCGGCGGTGCATTCGACCTCGGCGGGAACAGCGCTGCGCTAGTGCTGTGGGGTTTCTCGGGTTACAATCCGACGCGTTGCGAACCGAGGGAACGCCGGCAACCCAGGCGGCGCTGGGCTGTCCGCGTCCCCCCATGTTCGAGGAGAATCGAAGTTGGCACCGGACGAGTTCGCCCGGAAGGCCGGACTGGCCTTCCGGGACCCAGAACTGCTTTGGCGCGCCCTGACGCACCGCTCGTACCTGAACGAGCACACGGATGCGCTGGAGGACAACGAGCGGCTCGAGTTCCTGGGGGACGCGGCGCTCGACTTCCTCAGCGCGGCGTGGCTCTACCGGCGCTTCCCCGAGATGGATGAGGGTAAGATGACACGCTTGCGCTCGGCGCTTGTGCGGACCGAGCAGCTGGCAATCTTCGCGCGCGAGCTCGACCTCGGTGATGCGCTCCGTCTCGGCCGCGGCGAGGAAGCCTCCGGCGGGCGGACGCGCTCTGCATTGCTGTGCGGCGCCTTCGAGGCTGTGCTGGGAGCGCTGTACCTCGATCAGGGCATCCAGGCTGTGGAGGTTTTCCTGGAGCCGCGCATCCGCGCGGCGGTGGAGGCCATTCTGGACGATGACTCGCAGATCGATCCGCGCAGCCTGCTGCAGATCTGGGCCCAGGCGGAGCGCGGTGCGACGCCTCGCTACCGGACGGTGGGCGCGCGCGGACCGGACCACGCTCGCGAGTTCGTCGTTGAGGTAACCGTTGGCGCCGAGGCCATCGGGCGGGGTGAAGGACACAGCAAGCAGGAAGCCGCCCACCAGGCCGCTGCCGACGCGCTCACGCGCATCCAACAGGCCAGCGGGGCGGAAAGCTGACGCGGATGGACGAGCCGCTGCGCGAGTCACCCCGCTTGAAGGCCCTCGATCTGCAGGGATACAAGACCTTTGCCGGCCGCGCCGAGTTTCAGTTCGGGCGCACGATCACTGCCATTGTCGGACCCAACGGCTCGGGCAAGTCCAACATCGCCGACGCCATCCGCTGGGTGCTCGGTGAACAATCCTACGGATTGCTGCGCGGCAAGAAGACCGAGGACATGATCTTCGCCGGTTCAGAGGCGCGGCCGCGCGCCAGCATGGCCTCAGCCACCATCACCTTCGACAACGCCGACGGATGGCTGCCCATCGAGTTCTCCGAGGTGACCGTCAGCCGCCGCGCCTACCGCGACGCGCAGAACAAGTACTTCCTCAACAATCAGCGCGTCCGGTTGCGCGATGTATTTGAGTTGCTCTCCGAGACCGGGCTCGCACAGCGCACCTACACCATCATCGGACAGGGCCTGGTCGATGCCGTCTTGGCCCTCAAGGCCGAGGAACGCCGACGGCTGTTTGAGGAGGCGGCCGGCATCGGGCTGTACCGCAGCCGACGCGAGGAGGCCCTCCGTCGGCTGGAGGCCACTCGGCACAACCTGGAGCGCGTCCAGGACATTCTGGCTGAGTTGCTGCCGCGCGTGCGCAGCCTCGAACGCCAAGCGCGCCGCGCCCACGAGTATGAACAGGTGCGCGATGACCTGAAGTCGGCCCTCCGGACGTGGTATGGCTTCCACTGGTTCCGCGTGCAGAAGCAGGTGACGGAGGCGCACGCGGAGGCCGGGAAGGAAGGCCAGCGGCGGGACGATCTGCGCGCCGAGCAGGAAGGGGTGGATGGCGAGCTGCTCCAGGTGCGTGGCCGGATTGAGTCGTTGAGGGCTGACCTGCACGCGTTCTCGCAGCGCATCTCGGCCCGTTTTGCCGAGCGCGAGACGCTCGGGCGGCGCGTGGCCGTCGCTCAGGAGCGACTGCGCGGCCTGGCTGAGCAGGATGGCTTGGCTGCGGCCGAGACCGCTGTCCTCGAAACCGAGCGTGACGAGCTGACCCTTCGCCTGGCCGCCGCACGCGAGGAGATCGCCGGACGGCAGCAGACGCTGTTCGCCGCCGAGGAGGAGTTCCACCGGCTGCAGGGACCGGCCGATCTGCAAGACCTTGACCGGGAGGCGCTGCAGGAGCGGATGCCGGCTGCGCGGGCGCGTCTGGGAACTGCTATCGAGCGCCGCAGCGCGTGGCGTTCGGAGCTGGCGCAGGCCGACGCCCGCCTGCAGTCGCTCTCGGCTCAGGCGGCTGAGACGCGCCTTGGCCGCGAGGCAGCCCAGGCAGCGGCTTCTGCCTCGCGCGATCAGGTTGCGAGTCAACAGCGCGCCGTCGCAGAGGCAGGACGTGCGCTGCAGACTTCCCGGGACGCAGAACGTGCCGTGCGTGAAGAGGTCATGGCTCTTGAGCACTCATTGACGGAGGCTCAGGAAGGCCTGCGCGTGGCGGAGTCTCGGTTGGCCGCGCTGGATGCTCGCCGCTCCGTGCTGCGCGATGAAACCCGGCAGCAGAAGCTGGCGCGGACGCGGCTCGAGCAGGCGCTGCAAGACGGCGAGTTGTCAGGCTCGATCGGCCGGCTAAGCGCGCACCTGCATCCGGATGAAGCGCTGCGGGCTGCGATCCTCGCGGCGCTGGGCGAGTCAGCCCAGGGTTTCGTCTTCTCCGAATCGCAAGGCGTGGATGACGCGCTTGCCTGGCTGGCGGACGGACCGCGCAACGGTCGCGTCAGCCTCCTTCCGCAGGCGATGAATGGCACCCCGCCAGCCGCGATCTCAGCGGCTGGCGGGGACTGCATCGGGAACGCGGCCGATCTAGCCCGACCAGATGATGACGTGAAGGTTGCCGCCACACACTTGCTGGCGAACACGCTGATTGTGGAGACACGAGAGCAAGCACGTCGGCTGATGACGGACCTGCCGGCCGGTTCAAGGGTCGTCACGCGTGCTGGGGAGGTCTTCTCAAGTACCGGCGAGGTGCTCGCTGGTATCGCCGAAGAAGACCGCCCATCGGAAGGGCTGGCGAAGGTTGAGGCGGAGGTCGAGCAGGCCGAGTCCGTCCGGGCAGAGAAGGCCGCGCTGCTGGACGGATTGCAGCGTGATCTGGAGGCGGCACGCCTGCGGCTGGCAGAGGCGACGCGCACGGTGGAGGACGCGGTTGGATTGGATCGCGCGGCGAGCCTGAGGCTTGAGCACGCCACGCTGGAGCTCCAGGCCAAGGAAGCGCAGCTCGAGAGCCTGTCTGCGGGGCTCCTGCGGTTGTCCCAGGATGTTGAGCGCGCCGAGCAGGACCGCGGGTTGACCGAGGAGCGGGGCCTCAGTCATGAGGCCGAGGAACGCGAAGCGCAGGCTGAGGTCGACGCGCT
>JAPLGR010000557.1 GCA_026390045.1 Chloroflexota bacterium
CAAGCTGGTTCTGTTCGCTAGGTTCGATCTTCCAAAGGTTCGGTCGTTCGTCCAAGGCCAGTACCGGTTGGTCTACGCGTACTACCCCTTCAAGCTCTATCTCCGCGAGTAAGTTGACGAACGGAGCTGGAGGCCGGGCTGGCTTTGGCCAAGCGGGCGCGACCGTTCCCCGCTTGTGTGTCGTGGTGGTCTTGACGGTTGTCCCCGGGCGTGGGTGGTCTTCGGATGCGTCTTGGGAGACCGGCGTCCTCGCCCCCGCTTGCTTGCTCTGCGCGGCACCTGATCGTCGGCCGGAGTGGCGCCAGGCGCGCGTCGGAGATGCGATTGCCCCAGGGGCGGCCCGAGTCAGCCGAGAGGGACGTAGCCAAGCATGGGAGATGGCCGGCTGGTATTGGGACGTGCAGTGCAGGGAAGGCAACAGACAGACAAGCCGCTCGACGCCGAATCCTGCGCCGGCAACGGGGTGCCATCAGATGATCGGAACCTGCGTGCACATGCAGTCGTCGGGAGGATCCTGTGTCGGTCCAGATGGAGAATCCGGCACAGGTGGCTCGCGGCAGTCTGCGGCGACTTGGCATCGGGAGGGTGAGCAACCAAATGCGGCAACGTCGTCCTTTCGCGTCCTGTTCCCGCGGCTCACCATGCTCCGGCCGTGGTCGGGCCTACAATTAGCGGAATGCATGAAAGTGGGCCGTCCGGTCAACCAGGACGACCTTCACACGCGGGAAGGGTCACCGAAGGTGGTCTGGTGCCTGACCAGGGGCTCTCCCTCCTTGGCGGTGCGCGTCTGATGAAACACAGGCGGATTGAAGCGCTCCTCCCCTTCGCGGTCGTCGCGGCGTTCATGCTGGTCATCCTGCTCTTCCTCCCCTTTCGCTTCAAATTCGAGTTTGATCCCGACGAGGGGATCCAGCTGATCAAGGCATTCCTGTACACGAAGGGGTATGCCTTGCAGACTGAGATCTACAGTGACCAGCCGCCGGTCTTCACGGTTGTGCTTTCCACACTGTTTAGGATCTTTGGGCCGGAGGTCCTGGTTGCCCGGTTAGCCGTCCTCGCCTTCTCGTGCCTGCTCCTCACCGCCGGTGCGCACTACCTCAAGCTCTTCCACGGCCAGCTGCATTACCTGGTGGCGCTTCTCTTCCTCATCACGTTGCCGGGGTACCCTGAACTGAGCGTGTCGGCGATGATCGGGCTGCCCTCGATGTCGCTCGCCATGGTCTCCGTGCTCGCACTCGGCGTGTGGCATCGCAGAAGCGGGCGCGGATGGCTCCTGCTCTCGGCACTTGCGCTGGCGCTGTCCACGCTGACCAAGGCATTCTCGCTGATCCTGATGCCCATCTTCGCCCTAGCAATCGTCGCCTCTGTGGTGAAGCGAGGCGCCGAAGGTCGGTTCTCCGTTCGCGCCCTGTGGCCTGCGGCCGCGTGGCTGGGGGTCGTGATCAGCCTGCAACTGGTCCTGCTCCTGGCGCTTATTGGACCGACAGGCTGGGATCAGCTGATAGGTGTGCACCTTGCCGCGCAGGATGAAACGTTCGAGGCCAGAAAGGCAGTGGAAGCACTCAGGGCAACCTGGCCGATGTTGTTGCTGGCCCTGGTGGGTGGCTGGCGTTCCCTGGTCCGCCGCTCCTGGAGCGGATTGGTTCTGACGGGCTGGCTCATTCTTGGCCTGGTTGCCCTGTTCGTGAATCAGCCCGCGTGGTGGCATCAGCATATCCTGGCGACGATTCCCGCCGCCATGCTGGCTGGGATCACGGTGGCGGACTGTCTGCTGTATCTGCGAGGTCGGGGCAAGACGCTGTGGCCGCCGGATCGAAGAGCTGCTCTCAGCCTGCTGGGAATCCTGGTTGCCGTGGGCTATCTCGCCTTCAGGATCCCCGGCCATCTCGAGGCCTACAAGGCGAAGCTGCCCAACCTCGTGGACGATGGGGAACTGCGTGTTCGAGACTACGAGGTGCTTGCGGCCATGGCCAAGGCTGACCCGGAGGGTGGCCTGATCGTGACGGACAGGCCGATGTTCGCTTTCAGAAGCGAGCGCGAGATCCCTCCGGAGTTGGCGGTCTTCTCCCGCAAGATGTTGAGCACGGGCTGGCTCACCGAAGACGAGGTGATCGCCGCCATCCGTAGGTATGATCCCAGGGTTGTTCTCTTCGGCAGGTTCGACCTGCCGAAGGTCCGGTCGTTTGTCCAGGGCCAGTATGAGCTGATCTACGCGTACTACCCCTTCCGGCTCTATCTGCGCGAGTGAGGTCTCGCAGCCCGAGCGGCTGGATGCGAGACGGGCTGACACGACCGGCCGCCGCTACTCATGCGGATTTTCCACGATCATGCTCGCCGAGCGATTCCACAGCACCTGGGCTTTCTGGGCGAGCGAGGGCGGTGCGAGATTCAGACCTTGGACCTTGCGCTGCCCCCAT
>JAPLGR010000596.1 GCA_026390045.1 Chloroflexota bacterium
ATCGCAGGCATGGTTCACAGGCCACGCGCGGTCCCGTCAGGCTGCCCCAGGCCGATCACCTCCCCATGGCCGCACCAGCTCACTCATTCTCCGTTTCGGTCTGCGACCGATGGGCGCGCAGCGCCCGTTGGCGAGCGGTCACAACGGAGATGGCTCGCTGGTGCGTGGGGTTTCGTGGGAGGTGATCGCTATGAGCAGCCTTTATGGACGGGACCTGTGGCTTGTGACCAGAATCCAAGCGATGCGGCAGGACCAGCTCGCGAGGCTGGCACAGCGGCAAGAGAAGCTTGAGCAATCAAGGAGGTGGAATCATGGAGGTTGAGTTCTTCGACTCGCATGAGGCGGCAGCCGAGCGCCTTCGTCAGGCGATGGAGGCGGCCGACGCCAGGGTGACGCCGTGGCAGGCGGCCCTGCGTCCAGGCGAGTGCATCCTCAGCATCGTTGAGGATGGGCTGGTAGTCTTCGGCGAGGTGCTGGAGGGCTACCGGGAGCCGCACCTGAAGCACTACCGGTTCTGCCGGTGCTTCTCGGTGGTGTGCCCGGAAGGCGAACTCGGCGACGTGCATGTATCGACCGTCGCCTGCCGGATCAGCAGGGAGTTCTTCGAGCAGATGCGTCAGGCGGGCTGGGCCATGGAGGGCCCCCCGCCGGCTTGGCGCACCGGTAGCCAGGCCCCATCGCGGGGCGGCGGGGCTGGGGTGGGTTGGGCCGGCGAGCGGGCGAGCAAGACCGTGAGGGAGGAGGGAGGTGCCGGACAGGGGGCGGCCTTCCCTCTGGCCGGGGACACTCGCCTCTTGCCTGAGGCGACAGGGCCTTCCTTGGCCGGATGAAAGGGAAGCGGCGACGAATAGAGTTGAAGGCACCGTGCTCGCGCGAATAGGTGCGAGTGTCCACCGGTGCAGGTGAGGCCCATCCTTCACGGACAAAAGGATGCCCTCCCTTCGGCAGGCGGTGGAAGGCTTGCCCGATGACGAGGTCGGGGTAGTCTGGGTGTTGCCGCGCGGGGGATAGCTTGGGCATGTCGGCCGGGGTATGGGGATGCCTTCCCACTGGCAATCGGGGGAGGGCAGCCCCACAGCAGCGCGGGGGGAGCGCGGACCCCATGGATCAGTAGTCCGGGTCGTCGCGCCAGGGGTCGCCGTGTGCGGAGATGGGTGTCTGGCTGCGGGGTGCGGCGAACCCCCAACGGCCGGATGAACTCAGGAACGCGCGGCGGTGCTCGGCGTCGCGCAGGCAGGGAACGCTGGAGTTGTATGCACCGTAGTCGACGACCCAGCGGCGCTGGTCGAGCCAGCGCTGACGCTGGATGGCCGCGCGGAAGTGACCCTCCGCCTCCGCGCGGGGGATTCGGTTGACCGCGGCGAAATGCTCCAGCAGCCTGGCCTGGGCGGCCCCGTCGCGGGGGGTGGTGATGTGCTTGACGTCGTGGCAGTCGGGGCAAAGGGCCAGCAGGCCCACCAGCCACTGGCGGCCGGTCTGCTCGGCGTACTGCCAGACTTCGTGGCAGTGCAGGCGTCCCTCTCGGCCGCAGACCTGGCATCGGAATCGCGCCTGGCGATACGCGGCGCGGCGGATCGCATCCCATTGTGCCGGAGGCAGCATCTTGGCGAGGCTGGCCAGTCTGGAACTGGCGGGGATGGGCTCGATGGCCAAACGCAGGCATGCCATGATTAAGAACATGGTGGCCGGGCCTTATAAAGAAGGAGGCCGATGGTGGATCGCCGCGTCCGCAGCGGGTACCGGCCGCCCCAGAAGCCGGGGCAGGCGGGTGATGCCCCGCGCGCTGCCGCAGTGGTCGGTGTTCCGTGCCAGCATCACCTCCTGGCCTGGCTCAGGCCGCTCATAAAGGCGTTGGCGCCGGCTGGGCGTGCGCCCTGGCGGGCGCAGCCATTATGGCGGCCTTCGCCCAAAGTCGGCCGGAGGTGATGCTTGTGACACAGAAATGTTGTATCTGCGGCAGCGGCGAAGGCATCCGTTCCCTCTGTCCCAGATCGGGCGGCCGGGTGACGTGCCGGGTCTGCTGCATCGGCAGCGACAGGTTGGATGGGCACAACTGCCCCTGGTGGGAGCTGTGCAGTGCCACCGACCTGCGGCAGTGGGAGTGGTGACAGCCCACCGCCTCCCGATGGCATGGGCCCACGGGAAGGAGTGAGGCTGGGGAGAAGCCTTTCCTGGGCGACAGGTCGGGGGGCCGAACCTGTGCCGGACGGCTATGAGGGGGTGAATTGGTGACGCGGGGACGCTATGAAGAGCGCCGGGTGACGCAGGGACGCGGGGAAATTGGTTACGCCGCGCCGTGGCAAAGGGCGCCGGTGACGCCGGAACGCCGCGCAGGGCGCGCGGTGAAGGGTGGTGGAATCGGGTGGAGTCCGCCCGAAAGGAGTGATTATGGATGACGGGCTGGCCCCGGTGCGTGTAGCGGGGCGCAGGCCACGATGAAAACGTGTAAAGTATTGTGGTTGAAGGAATAAGATGGAGAGTAAGGATATGTGCAATGGATATAGAAAACGAGAAAATGAAAACATCACCTTGCCCCCAGGCGAGGGATGATGCCTACAACAATACCTTACGGACCTGGGCAAGTCCGACCTTGTAGAAGAGCATTGCCTCTGCGGCGGCGCCGATCAGCATCATGTCGCGGCCGAGGCCCAGTGAGATCACCCAGTATGCCCCAGGGGCATCGCCGCGCAGGCTGCCGTAGTAGACGAGATCCAGTATGAGCAGGAATACCCCCACGAACAAGAAGACCAATGCGCCCCAGTTCCAGGGGAAGTAGACCGCCCGGACGGGCATTCTCCCCTCGAGGAAGCTGTCCCAAGCCAGACACCGGCGGGCCGTGACGTACTGGTGCCGGCTGATCAGGTGCTCCATACCCACCGTCACAGCGAAGGTGTTGGTCAGCAAGACCCAGACGAACAGCCACAACACGAAGCCGTCCTTGATGACCCCGATCGACACGGGCCAGCCGGGATTGGCGGTAATATAAGTTGCAGCAGGCAGCATCGTTGCCTGGATCAAGACTGCTCCGGAAACAGCCCCAGCCGTTACCGCAATGCTTGCCAGCCACGCCCATGTCTTCCGGTGATGGAGTGAGGCCAGGATTAACCCATAGCTGAACAATAGGCCTACAGCGACGATGGTCGCGGCGGAGATGGCCCGCATACTGACCCAGCCGATAGAGTAGTCCCTGGCATAGCCCAGGTAATAGGCGTATCCCTCCAGGGCGAAAACGACCGCAAGGATCGCCGCAGAAAGGAGCACATGGAGGCGATGGAAGGGCGCTGTCTTGGCATGCGAGGGGCCTTGCTCGCGAGGGGGGACCAGGAATCGGCAGACCGTCTTGACGGTGTCGATAAGCATGGTGCCGATGGTGCCCTTGCCCTCGGGGGGAAAGAGTTCCGCGCAGGCCTCGGCAAGACTGCCGACGGGGTAAACCCGTGCCTTGGCCGCTTGTGCGGCGTGCTGGAGGGCCGGGCTGTTCACGAAAGCGGATTGATTGCCGGCAGGGATCAAAACTCGCCGGCAACCGGCAGTGAATGAGCGAAGGAGCTTCTCCTCCATCCCATCCACCGCCAAGACATCCCCGGGAGTTGCCGTAGCGGCGGAGAGCATGCCGGACAAGGCGGTATCGCCGGGCACGATCTGGTTGAGATACGCCGAGACGATGGCCACCGCCAGCGGCAGACCCAGCGATCCGCCGCCGTAGCTCTTGGGAACATCGACGGGTTCCCCTTGGAGCGTGCTGATCTCCCAGTGGACTGCCCGCCCCTGAAGTCCGTCGGGATAGCCATGAGCTCGCAAGAAGGTGTCTGCGGTGCGGCAGGCGACCTCCGCAGCTTCCAGAGCCGACTGATCCATTTGATCCATTCCGGCGCGGGCATAGAAGATCTTCCCCTCCTGGTGGCCGTGGGCAGTCAGGGTCGCATGGATCAGCCGCGTGTAACCCTCTTTTCGTGGCTCGTTGTAGAACAGGCCCCTGACCACGCCCGGCCGCGTCTCATCTGCCTCGATCCTCTCGATAAGGGTTAGAACCTGGGTAGCCAGGATGTTGGCCATCTCGTGGCGGCCCATCTCGTGGAGGCATTGGAAATAGGTTTCAAAAAGGACCTTCAGGAACCTCCCGGTAGCGCCTTCCAGAAGCTCCAACTGCCGCAAGGCCGCTTCCAGCTTGCCATTGGGCCGCGGCACGTCCGCCTTACCTGGTTGCGTGCGGCACATCTGCTTGTGGGCGGAGTCCAGGTCCTTGCGCATGGCCGCGGACATCCCCAGGAGGCAGCGAACCCAGGCCAACTGCTCCAGCGTAGCAGCGGGCCTATACTGCGCGCCCAGGGCGCATTCCAGTAGCCACGCGAGTTGATCGAGCTGCTCCGCGTCAGTCACCAGCCAGCGTGTGTGGTGCTGCAGAAGTTGGGGGAGGCCCTTCTGGCAAAGCTGGTCCAACATCGACAGATCGGCTGGCTCCAGTTCGCTCCACGGCCGGCCCCGCAGGTGGCCAAGCAGGAGCCGCAGGGCCTCTCGCGGTCGGTTATGGGCCAGCAGGTCAGCGAATGCGTCGGTTGTGGACGGCCCTTCCGCCACGGTCAATCCCCGCTCTTGACTTTCTGCAGGCCCTCCTGGGCAGCAGCTCGTACCTGCGGGCTGATGTCCTCGCACGCCCGTTTCAACAAGGCGGTAGCCTGCGGTCCGCCGATGAGGACCAGCATGCTCAGGGCTGCCTGTTTGATTTCCACGTCATCTTGGCCCAACAGCTGTTCAAGGATCGGCACAAAGGCGGCTGTGCCGGCAGCGGCAAGCTGGCCGACCGTCAGCAGCGGCTGGACGACCAACTGGACGGCCTGGCTCTCCGGGCGCGCCTGTTCGATTGACGACGGGTCAATAACGCATCGCCCCAGACCTCCTTGAATCAGCACGATTCTGGACAACACGCACCGGTCATCCTGGACCAGCCTCACTTCGGCCAGACAGTCGGCATACGGGGACTCTGCCTCGCCCACGCGGATGGTGGCTCGCAATTCCTGGCCGAATTGCACCAAGTGCACCTCGAACGGCGGTTGGTCCTGGCGGAACACCTGTTCAGAGAGGCCCTCACCTGTGGCCGCCGCCAACCGTTGGGCTGCGTCGATCTTGGGAACCAGGCATGCCAGTCGGATTGGATCCGCAAAGCGGACGGGCGGGCCAGGCTGTGCGATCCGCAGGGCCTGTCTCAAGGGTTCGCTAGGACCGGCCCGCTTGACCAGTTCGAGGAGTTTGCCGGCGGCAAGAGGCGATTCCTGGAGCAGCTCCCCATGTTCGGCCTGCCAGCAGAAGAACCGGGCAGAACGCACCAGCCCGGCGCAGCACTGGCAACTCTTGAGATGCCTGTCGATGCTTTGCGTCTCTTCGATCTTCGTTACGCCGCTGACATAGTCCGCCACTTGCTCTTCAGATAGGCACGAGCCCACAGGAATAGACGACGGAGCCCTGGATTTGCGCAGCGTTTCAGCCACAAGTTGGGCGTCAGCGGAGTATTCCTCCCACCGCTGGCGGCAGGCCTGGCAGGAGGCCAGATGCCCCTGGAAAGTCGCCTGTTCCTTCTCGCCGACGTCTCGATTCCAAAGTCGGAACAAGTCCGAGTCGCTCAAGCAGGTGTTGTTCTTGGAACTCATGGCTCTACTCCCTTCTACCGGATTGCCGGCCGTGGCGAATGTGGCTTGCCAACAGCCGCTGAATCCTGGGGGCGCGCTGGTCGATGAATCCTACGCTCTTGTTGGCGAGTTTGCGGAACAGCCCAACTACCTCGTGGGGTTCCATCTTTGCGTCCAGACCCAGAACCACCGGCAGTTGCCAAGGCTCAAGGCGGCTCTCTCGCAACATGTCCGTCGCGATCCAGACGACGGCTGTGTCATGTGACAGGGCCAGTCGCGCGGCGGCTTCGGCCGCTATGGACGCTACAGACGTCATGTTGCCCTCGGCCAGGCTGCGCCAAAGCATCAGGATATTCTTGGTTGGAATCCGGTCGGCTTCGCCCGAACAAACGAAACCTTGTGCGAAGATCACCCGGTCAACAAAGTCGGTCCTTTCTGAGGAGGCCAGGATCCTGTCGCAGTTTTCCCATAGTTCGGCCAGGCCCATGGGGATATCCCCGTACCCTTCGGGCATCTCGTCCACCACATCGGCGGCAAGGTCCGCATCTGCCCGAAGGCGACCCTGCTTGCATTGCTTCCCCAGGAACCGCCGAATCGCGTTGTCAGTTACGGTTCCAATGTACGCCGACATCATGCCGTTAATCGGTGCGGGGTTCCGGAGTCGTTTCTCCATCGCCAGGAAGACTTCCTGGAAGATGTCGTTGGCGTCCGCCTGAGGATACCCCCTAAGCTTCGACCCTACAAGGTCTTTATAGGCCTGCACAAACGCGGCCTTGGCCCCAGGAAGGTCCCTTTGATATCCCAGATGCAGGGCCATTTGGCATGCCAGCAGCAATGGCGGAAGGGCTGCGTAAGGTTCCTGGCTTCCTGGGGTCCGAGGCTTGAGAACAGGGCCTGTCAGCATGTTCCTGGCCAGGATGTGGAGGCATTGAGGATGTCCGTGTTGCAGCCCGATCATGATGCAGTGTTCCTCGATGGTTCCGGCCCTATAGGCCTCAATCAAGCAGGCCATGCAGCCTTCCAGGTCGCCGGGATACCGGCAAAACTCGGTTGCTCCGCCCATGGATCGGTCTCCTCGGGCCCGCGACGTAAGGGCCTTTCAAGACAGTAGAGCCGGGTAACAGGAGACTTCTTCTCAAAAAACAGGGAAACTCTCGGCCCGGACGAGAGAATTGCACGCGGCCACCGAGACCTTCCTGAAGAATCTCATAACACCCCGTGCCAAGACGGTCAAGCAAAACTACCTGCCGGCTGCCGGCTTGGCGAGCTGGCGGTCCGGTCCGCATCCGGCGGAAACACATGAGCAGCAATCCCGTGCACCCGTCAACGAATACCTTCCGGCTAAAGCTGCGAACAGCCGCTCCAGTTCATCGCAGGCCTCTGCGGCCTGCTGCTCCGTCAAGTCCTCCGCACGGACCTCCAGCCGCAGAAGGCCGGTTTCATCCGGCGACTCATCCAATTCCGCGCGATACGCCCGCTGGCGGCGATGCCGGTAGGATGTTCCCCACTGGTCGTCGTCCACCTCGACGTAACCGAGTGTTGTCAACTCGGCGTCCAGCAAGGAAGGCTCGCCATATATCCGCCCGCAAACCACCCCACGATAGTGCCCGGGGTGGGCCGGGTCCTCCTGGACCTCGGCCACCGGGCACGCACAAGCCTTGTACATGACCTCCTTTTGGCGCCGCAGGCTTAAATAGCCAATGGCCAGGCGCTGGGGCGACATACGCGTCTTGGCAAGCGGTTCATTGCATCTGTCGGCGGCAGACAACTGCTGTGGTCGGCGGCCTCTCATGATCCGCTGGAGTCCTTTGCTGCCCGCTCCAAAAAAAACACAAATGGGCGAAAGAACTCCTCGCCCCAAGAGCTCTACTGTCTGTGAAGGAGCTATTCTCTATGGCCAAGAACCCTCGGATGAACGGGCTGCTACGGACCCTCCGGCAGCGTGGAGGCTCGCAGCAGACGACTGTGCGCGAGCTGGGAGGCAAGCTCAAACCTGGGGGCGCACCCTACTGGAAGGTACATGCAACATTTGAGGACGACGACGGCAACCCGCACGTCATGGACATCGTCATCACCGGCACCTGCAGCTTCGGACATGCCGTGGACGACAAGGTTCGGGTAGCGGGCATCTGCGAGATCGGACGGGAAGTCCTCTGTTCGGAGGAAGGCTGCATGCTGCGGTGCCGCCACTGCGGATCCGTGGTCTGCCGCATCCACAGCCGGACGTTTGGTGAACATACCTACTGCCGCCGCCACCTCTGGGTGCACTTCTGGCGCAAGTTCTGGGGGCTCGAATAGCATGGAATGGGTCTTCCTAATCATCGTGGCCGTGTTGCTGCTGGGCCCGCTGCGCCACTGGGCGGGTCGCCATTGGGCACTGCTGGTCTCCATCGCCGTCGGGGCAGGGTTTGGCTTTGTGTTCGGTTCGATCTTGAGCAGCCGGTTTGGCGTGACGCCCCTGGCACCGTTGATCGGCGCGATAGCCTGCGCGATCGATGCCGTCGCGTTTCTGCCATGCCAGCTGCGGAGGCTGTCCCGGGATGGAAGGGACCGAGAGGACGATGAACGACGACATTGAAAGGATGGCCGACTGGCTGGGGCGGGACGACCCAGCCATCCAAAGGCTTCTGCGAACTTTGGCCAGGGATCCCCAGATGTCCCAGGCCGTGTGGGACATCCTTCGCAGACGCTGTCGCGCAGCTGGCATCGATCCGGACAACCCGCCCGTGTTCAACCCGGTCCACGGGTTGCCCCAAGGCCAGATCCTTCTGGGCAACGTGGCCCAGGGAACCGGCAACGTCACCTGCGCCTTGTCCGTCGATGTCTGCCGGGAGCACATGGGCATCTTTGGCCATACCGGGACCGGCAAGACATTCCTGGCAAAACATGTCGTGCGGGATCTGGCGCGGGAGGGCTGCACCTTATGGCTCATGGATGTTGAGGACGAATACGGCGAACTCGTCTCGATCCTGGGCAAGGACAGCGTCGTGGCGATCACGCCCGACCAGCTGCGCTTGAACATCTTCCAGCCTCCAGGCCCGTGGGTGGCCCCGGCCTCATGGCTCGAAGAGGTGAACCTGCTGTTTCGCGGGGCCATGTTCCTGCGCGACGGCAGCCTGAACCTCTTCAGGAACCAGATGCTCAAGCTGTTCGATGCCTCTGGCGCATCCAAGGGCATCGCGGACTATCCTTCCCTGGCAGAGGCCGCGACGAGGTTTGCTGGGATGAACTTCGGCCCCAACTCCCGCAACAAAGGCTTCGTGGATAGCCTGGTCAACCGGTTCAACATGTTGCTGGACGCCTTCCCGGCAACCGCCAGCGTGACGGTCTCCGACATGCTGGCGCACCTGGCGGCACGGAACGTTATCTTCCGAATGCACCAACTCAAGGGCAACCCTCTGCAGTTCCTGGTGGGCTATCTGCTGGCCTGGCTCATGAGATACCGTGACGGCGTGGCGCCCCATCCAATCCACGTGGTCCTGATCGATGAGGCACACCTGCAGGCGACAGCCAAGGGCAGAATAGACATCGGTGAGCCCATCCTGTCCCGCAGCTTCCGATTGGCCCGCAAGAGGGGCATCGCGCTAATCTTGTGCGACCAGATCCCTAGCGAACTGCCTCCGGAGATCCTGGGCAACCTGGGTTGCCGCATCATCATGCGCCTGGCCAATCCCAAGGACATTTGGGCACTCCAGGGGTCCATGGGTTTGGACCGTGACCAAGCCTTGGCGCTCAGTGAACTGGAGAAACGCAAGGCCGTGGTCCATTACTCCCTCTACCCGCATGCGTTCATGATCCAGGTTCCTGACCTGAGCTTTCCGTGCAAGCCTGCCAACCAGGAGTTGCTGGCCATCGGCGAGAAAGCCTTGTCTGACTCGCGGTGGAGCCAGCGGGACAGCACCGTCACTCCGGGGAAGACGGTTCTTTCCTCAAGGCAAGCCTCGTCGGAGGATGAACTGGTTGGCGATGCTCGTTCGGTAATGGTCGACATCTGCTCTGAGCCCGGCCGGACGATCGAGGAAAGGTGCGGTGTCCTGAGGATGGATCGGGCCAGGGAATTTCGCGCACGGGAGGCACTGGTCGCGCGCGGAATCATCGAGCATGCCGGCCAATCCCTCGGCGGGCGGGTCAAGCTCTTTCAGCCTTCTGCCAAGGGCGTCGAATGGGCCGCCCGCCAGGGCATCAAGGTAAAGACCTATAAGTCTGGCTCGGTGCATGAATACATCCTGCATCAAGTCGAGAAGGCCGTGGGAGGCCTGGGGCCCCAATGGCGGATGCAACGCAACAGCGACATCGCCAGAGCCCAGGGTCTTCAACCCGACCTGCTTATCTTGGCGCCAGAGGGCCGGCGAATCGTTCTGGAGGTCTGCTGCCACAACATGGAATACGAGGCTGGCAATCTCCGGACCGAGTCTTGCCTGTCCTGGGTTGATGCCTTAATCGCCGTTACGCCGGACAGAACGACGCTGCGGGCGCTGAACAACGCCCTGACGAGCTGCTCCGAAGGGCACGGAACCGAGTCTTCCGCGCAGGTCGTGGTATTGGATGCAGGCCAGTGTCTTCGAGAAGAGTTTGACTGGAGAACCGTCCTGACGGGCAGCAGGGAGAATCCCGACGGAGAATCGCTTCCGAGGCAGTCGCCGTGAACTGCTTTCAATACGCGATCAGGAAGGCGACGGATGGACGAACGTCTGCCCTCGGCAGAGGAATTGAACCATGACGCAGAACCCGCCCTTGCCCGAACCGTTGTCCGATGGTCAAGAGAATCCTCTGGGGCCGGCGTCGGATTCATTCCTTCCCAAGCCGGATCCCATGCTGCGAGGGGACCCCATGCTGGACGCCCTTGAGCAGAGTATCGAACCCCCGCTGATGGGCCCCGGGCTGCCGAACCCGAGTATCGTCGGCCCGGACCCGACCGGGAGAATGCTGGATCAGGTCGAGGCTAGTATTATTGACGCATCACCCATTCCTTGGCCCAAAGGTTCTCGGCTCATACAAGGCCTGCAGCCTCCGACCATCAGCCCTTGGGAAATCGAAGCCGCTGAGAGCCAGCCGCAGGCGCAGCCTGATGAGGCGGAACGGATTGCCGGCGAGCCTTCATCGAGTTCATCCTCACCGGTCAACCCGCCGGCGCCTCTTGGAAGAACTATCCCGCCCCGGCCAGAAGCAGCGCATCATCGCCACCCGGAGCCTCGGCGGCGGGGCGGCGGATCGTCCCGTAAAGGAAGAGGAATGTCGTTTGGGAAGCTCAGGAGTCTGTTCGGCCCGAGTGTCTCCAGGCCCTTGGGCCGGGCGCCTCGTTCGGGCCATGCATCATCGAATCTTGAGCTCTGTCCTCGCGACGGCTTCGTGGAAGTGGACCGCAGCCAATGCGAGTCATGCCCAGACTACCAGGGCGGTCCCGCCGACAAATCCCGCGAATGCTCCTTTTGGCGGCAAATCCGCCAAGATTCGGAGAAAGCCTTCGGACCTGAGGCTGATGAACAAGAGGATGAAGGCTGAATGCGATCTCTTCCAGGCGGCATCTGAAAAGTGAGGAAAATCGATTCGAGCCCCAAGAATCGCCACATGAACCGCCTCTTCTTCTTATGCCGGCGAACTACTGATCGCGACTGATCGGAGTGGCCCAACACTTGGAGGCCCGGCGGGGCGGGGTAAGACTGAGCCGCAAGAGCCATCCCGAGTGGCTGACCCAGGAAGAGATGTCGCAATGGCCGTCAAGAAGAACGTTGTTGGATCGAGTATCGAAACGAAGAACGGCGTCCGCGCAGACGATAGGTGGCGGCCGCCCGATGAGTATCGGACGGTGAGCCTGAAGGCGGTGGCGGAACTGCTGGACACCAGCCGATCATCGGCGCGTCGATGGATGCGGGAAGCTGGCATTATGCCAGTAGCCATTGGCCGCGGCCGCAATGGGGCGATCCGTTACCGCTGGCCCGACATCCGCTCCTGGCTTGAGGCCAGGGAGCAGGTCCAATAGTGCCTATCCCTGCGTGACCACTACCCCGCGGTCGTCTGGGAAAAGGCAGGAACGGCCCCCGTGTGTTCTCCGGGGGCCGTTCCGTTCTCTCGGGGCGTTGCCGCTTCAACGGGCAATACGCAGGCGGGGGTGCGGCTGCCGCCGCCTTTCGGATTCCAGCCGTTCGATCTTTTCGAGCAGCTGTTTCACGATCTCGGAAGCAGATCCCTCGTCCGACGCGTCTTTCGCGGGTGGCCTGGCGAACTCGACCGTGTCACGCATCTTCTCCGGCACCAGCGCGGCGTAGTGCCGCTTGCAGATCTCGGGCGAGTTGCCCATCAGCTCAGCGATCTTGAACAGGCTCTCGCCCTTCTGGGCCAGGTGGCTTCCGAATGTATGCCGGAAGTCCAGGCACGACCAGACCAAGCCTGCCGGCCTGTTGATCTCGCGAATATCCTGGCTGAAGTTGTCCGGATCCCAGCGGCCCCCCGTGGGGCCGGGAAAGAACCACGGCGATGCAACGCGGGGTTGATAAACTTCCAGGATAGCCAGCAAGTCCTGCGAAATCGGCACCGAGCGATTCCTCTTGGTCTTTGGCTGCCAGGACTGTCCCTGCACCTGCTTGGCGCGGACGCAGATCATCCTGGCGTCGAGGTCAACATCCTTGGGGACCAGCCAGAGGGCCTCTTCGCGGCGGAGGCCCGCGTAGATGTACATGGCGACCATGGCCCGCAGCTGCGGATGGTCTTCGAGGACTGCCAACTGCCGATCGATGTCCTCGTGGGTCAGCCATGTGATGGTTGGCGCCGGCTCGCGTATCCGCCGCACCCCTTTGGCGGGATTGCGGTGCCGGGGGTCGGGGCAGACGTAACCATGCTGCTCGATCGCATAGCTGAACATCCGGTGTAGCACCTCCCGCACGCGGTTGGCCGTCTTGGGGGCGATGCGGTCCTTGACGATCCGGTTCTGGATGAAGGAACCTATCATCTCCGCCGAGATCTGCTCCAGCCGTTTGACCGGGACGTGCAGCTTGCCGAATTGGTCCGGCACAGTCGGCAGCGATCGCTGAGCCTGCCGGAACTTGTGCGGCACTTTGCTGCCAAGCTGGAGCGCCTCGCAGCAGGGTCCGAAGAACAGGCGGAGGTACGACAGGTCGTTCTTGGCGCTCTTGCGGGTCCGCGTGGCCCGCAGGAACTCCCCGAAGGACTGGAGGAAGGGCACGATCTGCGTGTTGGACGGGCGGGTCAGTCGATCGGTGATCTCCAGCGCCTCCAGCCGCTTTTTCTCATCGAGGGCCACCCGCTCGTTGGCCGTCTTGAGGGATCTCGAGACGGACCTGCTCCCGACCAAATAATGAATCCACCAAACTTTTCCACGACGATAGATGCTGGCCATGACGTTGCTCCTTTCCTTGTCATGGCCTGTCCCTCGGCCAGCACCGGGGGGCGAAAGTTGCTACATTTTTGCTACAGTCGCCTTTGGCGCAAAAAACTGGGACAGGCCTAAGTGCCTATCCCTGCGAAGCTTACGTCACTAGCGGGGGCAGGATTCGAACCTGCGACCTCCGGGTTATGAGCCCGACGAGCTACCTGACTGCTCTACCCCGCGATCATTTTGGGGTCACATATAGGGTATGCTAGGCTGGGGGGCGAGGGTTGTCAAGCAAACTTGGCGAAAGTTGTGAAATGGCGGATAAATATTGTGAAATGGCGGATAAATGTTGTCAGGCAGATGGTTACCGACGAAGGTTCAGTGGCTTTTCACGGCAGCGGGAGGACACGAAGGAGAAAACGGAAACAGAGCAAGGCATGCAGGCAATACAAACTCCCTCGCAGCGCCTTGGCGGCGTGCCAAACCTCGAACGTCAGGCTTCCACGAGTTCCGGGCCTAAGTTCTCAGGGACAAAGTTGTTCAAGGAGGCGACGTAGCCCAGGATGGCCTCGTTGAGCTTCTCCCTGGCCTCTTCACGGGTCCCGCC
>JAPLGR010000630.1 GCA_026390045.1 Chloroflexota bacterium
CGCGGCCAGTACGTCGACCCGCACCGCATCCTGGCGCTGGCCGTCAAGTACCTGGTCGAGCAGCGCGGCTGGCGCGGCAAGATCGTCAAGACCATTTCGACCACACAGATGATCAACCGCCTCGGCGCCAAGTACGGTCTCGAAGTCATCGAGACGCCGGTCGGCTTCAACTACATCGCCGACCACATGCTCAAGGGCGATGTCCTCATCGGCGGCGAAGAGTCTGGCGGGATGTCGTTCAAGGGCCACATTCCGGAAGGTGACGGCGTCCTGATGGCGCTGCTGCTGGTCGAGATGGTGGCCGTCACGCGCACGCCGCTGGCCGAGCTGGTCGATCAGCTGCTCAAAGAGGTCGGGCCGTCGCACTACGCGCGCAACGACCTGCGACTCTCGCACCCGGTGGCAAAGGCGAAGATGGTCGACCGGCTGGTGCACGAAGCGCCGGCGTCCGTCGGCGGCGCGAAGCTGCAGTCGGTCAACAGCCTGGACGGCGTGAAGTATCTGTTTGACGACGACTCATGGCTGCTGATCCGGCCGTCGGGGACCGAGCCGGTGCTGCGCGTGTATGCCGAGGCGCGCGAGCCAGAGATGGTCGAGGCGCTGCTGGCGCACGGCCGGTCGGTCGCCGAACTGCGCGCCTGACCGCACCGATAGGGCAAGTGATCCGACAGAGGCCACTCAGTGGCCTCTACTTCTTCTTCCCCCTCGCCGCTGCCCTGGCCCGGTCCTTCTTCATCCTGAACTTCACCACGCGCGTGATCAAGCCGAAGGGGATCGGCTTGTCCAGCGGGAACTGTACCGTCCCCTTCCCCCCTTTGTACGCCGCCAGCTCCTTCGTGAACTCCGCCGCCCCTCTCGGCGCAGGATAGAGGCTGATGTGGTCGGGGAACGCGGCGAAGTAGACCAGCGGGCCGTTCAGCATGTAGGCCGGGATCCGGTAGCTGATCGTCTCCTTCGCCTCGGGCGCCGCCTTGCGGATCGTTCGTCGCACCTGCCGCAGGATCGGCTGAACCTCTTTGGGCGCGGCGGCGATGTACTCGTCGATGTCTTTGTACTCTGGACGAGGGGCCATCAAGTCTTCTCCTTCACCAAGCCCCGCGACGCGCGCACCCCGCGTCCGTCACCGGCCTCGTTCGATCTCGGCGATTGCGCTCTCAATCAGCTCAACCGCGCGCCTCAGGTCCGTCGCCCCGAAGGCGAACTTGACTCCCGCCGCTTTGTACAGGTCCGGCAAGGAGGTGGTGTTACCAAGCGACAACGCCTTGCGGTAGGCCTTCACCGCGCCCGCCTGGTCCTTGAGCGCGTTCGCCCACACGCCGACCGCGCCGAGCTGCGCCATGCCGTACTCGACGTAGTAGAACGGCACGGTCATGATGTGATCCTGCAGGCGCCAGGAGACGCGCAGCGTGTCCTCCAAGCCGGTCCAATCGATGTGCGGCCGGAACACCCGCTGGAGCGAAGCCCAGACCTCGTCGCACTGGCGCGTGTCGTGCGCCGCGTCTGGGTTCTCGTAGACCCAGTGCTGGAACGCGTCGACCACGGCCATGTACGGCCAGAACTCCAACAGCTGCTCCAAGTGCTCCAGCCGCGCCTGGGCAAGCTGGCTCTCGGTGTAGAACCCGCCCCGATCCATGCCCAGGTAGGGCGAGCCCAGCAGCTCCATCGCCATCGAGCCGAGTTCGACGAACTCGACGGGGTTGTAGTCCTGCATCGACTGGTAGTGGCAGGGCCATCCGGCGGACTCGAAGACGTGGAACGCATGCCCGCTCTCGTGCAGATGGGTGTCCACATCCAGATGCAGCCCAACCGCCACCGTGAAGATGAATGCCCGCTTGCTCGCCGGCAGCTCCTGCATGTAGCCGACCGGCGACTTGTGGGGGCGCGCCTCCAGATCGAGCAGGCCCTCGTCGCGCAGGATGCGGTAGTACGCGGCAAGCTCCGGATCGACACCGGTGAAGACGCGCTCGGCGATCGTCGTCAGCTCAGCGGCCGACTTGAAGGGCTTGAGCGGCAGGCGGCCAAGCGGATCCGGCCGCAGGTGCCAAAAGTCGTCCCAGATTCGCAGCGTGTCCAGCGACAGGCCGCGCTTGCGCTTCTCCGCCAACCGCTGGACGGCGGGAACGACGACCCGGGTGATGCCGTCGTGGAAGACCCGGCAATCCTGCGGCGTGTAGTCAAAGCGCGCGAGTTCGCGCCAGTGGAACGAGCGGTAATCCTTGAAGCCCGCGTTGCGCGCCATCTGCTGGCGCAGGTCCAGGAGCTGCACCCAGATGCGGTCGGTCTCAGTCCTCTGGCTCTCGAGGCACGCGGCGATCGCCCTCCAGGCGCGCTCCCTGACTCCGCGATCGAGATCGCCGAGTTTGCCAAAGACCTGCGCCTGGTCCACTTTCTCGCCGTCCCAATCGAACGTCCGGCTGCCGGTGAGCTCGTTGTACTCGGCCTCGAGCGCCTCGCACTTCGTCCGCAGGGGCAGGTTCTCGGGCCGGTAGATCGCCGAATCGCTGCGCATCCTGCGCAGGGGAACGGCCATGCCCTTTGGGCGCAGCCCGCTCTCGAGCAGCCGCGTCTTCATGCGCTGCTCGAACTCGCGAGCCTTCGGCATCACCTCCTCCGAGTACTTCCGGAAGCGGGCGTGGTTCGCCCTGTCGTTCGTGTGCGTCGTCGTGCGGATGTAGAGCCGGTTGAACGATTCGGCGATCAGGCGCGCCAGCGCCGACCAATCCGCCAGCCACTCGTCGATCGAAGACAGCGTAAGCCTCCGCCGCAGGAGCCCGTTCGCGTGAGGCGCGATTTGGTCCCAATCCCACTCAGAGAACTCGATCGGGTCAGTGGGCAGACCGTTCTTCATGGATGACACTCCCTTCCGGCAAACCAGGCCCCGGAGGTCGGCTAGCAGGGGATTCTACTCATCGCTGGCGATGCTGGTACGCTGTAGGAGCTTCCTCCGTCACCTCAAGCGCGCCGATCTGCCGAGGATGCAGACGCCGCCCGGCCCAAAGGTACCATCGCCAGCCAGGCTTTCCGTGGTAGGATGACCGTCGCATCAGGAGAGGCTCGCTTCCACGAGCCCGGCAACCTGGGAAGGACACCCAAGGTGCCAACCCGCTGTGGCGGGGATGTGGTCCGAACGGACTCAGTCCGGGTTGGGCAACGCAGCGTCCGGCCACACGTCCGCGCTCCTGCATGCACAGGCGCGGGCGTCTTGGTTAAGCCGCTTCCCCTCGCGGAGCCACATCCTTCATGCGCCGAATCCCGAGCGGGCCTCTCCGAGACCGATACCTACAGAGCCATTGGAGGCGAACATGGAGTCCGCAGAGGAATGGGCCGCCCGAA
>JAPLGR010000440.1 GCA_026390045.1 Chloroflexota bacterium
GAAGATCCGGCATTGATGGGCGCGGGCATGCCGACCCACATTCGTCAGGGCCTCCAGCACGATCCGGTAGACAGCGACCTCAACGGCGGCCGGCAGCGCAGGCATTTCGTCGGGTGCGTCGACGAGGACCTGGAGCCCGCCCGTTGAGAACTGCCGAGCCTGTTCCCGGATGGCGGGGATGATGCCCAACTCGTCCAGCGCCGGTGGTCGCAGGTCGTAGACGACGCGGCGGATGTCGGTGATCACGCTCTGGATGTGCTGGCGCAGTTCGTTCATCCCCTCCTGGGCGGCGCCGGGATCTTCCTGGATCAGGTTGCGGACAGCGCCGGCCTTCAGGCTGAGCGCCGACAGGGTCGGGCCAATGGTGTCGTGCAGGTTGCGTCGAAGCCGGCGGCGTTCTTCCTCGCGCGCCAGCACCAGGTGCTCGCGCGCCAACTGCAGGACGTGCGCCTGCCGCACGACCTGGGCGGCAGCCCCAGCCCCACGTGCGATCGCCGCCAGGAGGCGGCTCTCCTCGGAGGTCGGCTGGCGGTCGTCGTCCATGACCACGATCAGCTGTCCGACCGTTTCGGACTTGTGCACCAGTGGGAAGGCCCGCGCATTCGATGACTCGGCGGCAGGGCGGTCGTCCGCCGTCCCACCCCCAGCAGACGGGGAGGGAGAGAGCCCGAATTCCCCTGTCGCGGTCCCCTGCTCGGCCGCGAGCATGAGCTCCTCGGTGTCAAAGCGCTTGAGGTAGATGGCAACGTATCGCGCCGGCAGGCCCTGCGCAACAACAGCGGAAACCGTCGGCAATACGTCGTGCGGATCGAGACTGCCCTGCAACCGGTCAGCCAGGCGGGCAAGTTGGCCCGGTGTTTCTGGGTTGGTCTCGGGGATCGCGGCCAACTTGGTCTCCCACCCAGGCGCGGACTGTGTTCCGAGCCTCACAGGCGGCGAGGAATGCCTAGCCTTGTAGATCATCCCCATTATAGGCCGCACGGGCGGGGGGGCCAGTCTGTCGACAAAGGCTCGGACCCGCCCGACGTCGGAGTGTCCGATCCCGGGGATGTCAGAAGCATGGACGTTGGCCACGTTGGCCGGATGGTCACCGCCGGTCTGGCTCCAAGGCACGGAGGCAAGCAGGTCTCCTGGGCCCGCGCCGGCGCGCGTGGCCCCGGGGCGTCTGGGGCACCGCGGCGACGGGCAGGCCTCGTGCTAACGGGACATCCGGCCTCAAGGAGCGGCACGCGTGAGGAGGAGCCTTCTCGGGAGTGCGGGAAGAGCTTCCCGGCGGATCGGGAACGCCGCCCCTTTCGCACGGGACACTGGACGTGGTATGTAAGTGATAGCCACGGATCTCATCCCAAGGTGAGGAGGAAGCCTATTGCATGTCGTCATCAGGGGTCCCAGCCACGCGACCCGCGAACTGCGCTGAGAGATGCCCCAAGGCCGTATTCTTTGCTCGCGTGCAATCCGAGAGCAGACACGAGGAGGTGTGCGAATGAGCTCCATGATGGCACTCGTCTTGGTCAACTACGAGATGATGAAGAAGTTCCAAAACTCATTCAAGGGGCAGGAGGCGGCGACGCAGCAATCGATCCAGAAGATAACCAAGGTGGTCGAGGAGATCAGAGGGGGTGAGTGGATCGGGGAAGGAGCGACCAAGTTCTTAAGTGACATGGACAGCACATACTTCCCGGCCATGAAAAGGCTGCAGAACGCCATGACCGAGGGCGACAGGGTTACGAAGGAGATCGAGAAGATCCAGCACGACACCGAATCCCAGATCACGTCCCTCTTCAAGGACATCCTGAGCAAGTTCGCCGAAGCATAATCCTGAGTCAGACTCGCCTGGTCGATCGCGCGAGTAGGAGGGAAGCATGCCTGAGAAAGTCCGAATGAACTATGAAACCATGAGGGAGATGACGAAGGAGTTCAAGGCGGCGCAACAGCAGCTACAAGAGACGCTCAAGGTGGTCCAGAGCATCGGCAAAGACATGGAAGGTGGCGGGCTCCAGGGGCAAGCCGGGCAGACGATGGTCAGCGCCGTCAACGGCCCGCTGGCGAAGTCGCTCAAGAAGCTCGCCGACGCGATGGGCGAACTGGCCGCTGACACCGATGACGCCCGCAGAGCGCTCGAGGAAGGCGTCGAGGTGGCGCGGAAACGCTTCGCGAACTAGCCGGCTTCTTAGCCCAGGAGGATCATGAGCCATGGCAGGACTCGGTGACATATTCCAAGTCAACTTCGGACAGGTGGCGGATATTGCCGGCAAGTTCGGCCAGGAGAAGAACGCCACGGATGAGAGTCAGTCGATAGTCAAAGGCTTCGGCCCCAAGGTCCAGTCCGCCTGGATCGGTGGCGACGCCGATGAGTTCAATACCGACATCGGGCGCAAGTTGGTGCCCAAGTACATCGAATTTGCGCTGGCGCTCACGGGGGTCCAGGTGAACCTCACCAAGAGCAGCGACACAGCCTCGAGTGGCGACAAGAAGGCCTCCGGGTTGGCCCAGGGGTTCTCCGACCTCTGTGGCAAGATCTTCTAGTGGCGCGTTTCGGATACCTCGCAACGAAGGAGAACTGACATGGCCGGACAAGTCGTCGAGATGGATTACCCCGTGATGCAGAGTGTCGCGAAGGGGTTCAGAACACAAGCGGACGTCATGAACGCCATTGGGAAGGCCCTGGTCCTGATGTTCGAGGCCCTAGAAAAAGCTCTATGGTTCGTGGGACTAGGGGCGTACTTCGGTCGCTGCAAGGATGCCACGAAGAAGAAGACCGAGGAGCTCGTCAAGACGTTGAATGAGTTCGGCACCGACCTCGACCAGGCCGTTGAGGACCACAAGAAAGGCGATATTGAGGGGAAGAGCTACTTCGGCAAGAAGGGATAGCCGTCGTGTGAGCTCTCGCGCGGCTTCACTGCGTTGACCGAAAGGCTGACGGACGGCGGATGACTGCCGTTCCGGGGGTGATGAGCGTAGGGCGGGCCCTGGGGCCCGCCCTACGCTTGCTCAGCGGTTCAGCAAGACCTGCAAGAGGAGATACGCGACAAAGGCGGCCGTGAACAACAACGCTGCGACGACCGCTCCGATCAGCACCTTGGTCCCGGCCGGCAGCGGGCGAGTTTCCGGCGGCGAGCCATACACCGACGTGAGCGCCTTGGCCAGGTGCTGCACGGTCGGATAGCGGTCGCCCGGCGAGATCGCCTTGGCCACGAGCTTGACGACCCCCGAGGCTTCAAGTTCCGGGCGGTCGATGGGCGGCGGCGAGGGATTCTGGGCCACCACGCGCCGCACCTGGTCGTCGCGCTTCAACAGCGGCTCATACGCCGGGTGGCCGGCGAGCATCTCGTACAGGATAAGGCCGAGGGTGTACGTATCGGCGGCGGGCCCAACAGAGGCGCCCCGCGCGGCCAGGACCTCCGGCGCGCTGTACGCCGGTGCGAAGCGCGGAATCAATCCCTCCAGGTACGTTCCGTCGCGGCT
>JAPLGR010000384.1 GCA_026390045.1 Chloroflexota bacterium
AGCGGCGTCTCTAGATGGTTTGCGGTCATTGGCCTTGCGGCCAGAGCCCATTTGATTTACAGGGGTGAGAAATGGACCAGTATCTTGAAGCCCAGTTTTCTCCATGCCGGGGGGCGGCCCTCTTCATACTCGCGCTTGCGACAGTCGTTGGTGCACCGGGATGCGGGGAACGAGCGGCTCCGCCGGCTGAGCCATCTGTAGCCTCCCAAGTTGTCGTGACGGTGAACAAAGGCGGTCCGGTTGTCATCCAGACCCCGACTGCCGAGTTCGACGTCCTGCGCTCTGGCTACGTGAAGGCGGTTCTCATTCAGAGTGGGAGGCGGCTGACCTTGGACGAGCCGGAAGCGGCGGGCAAGGTTCTGTCTGGTGATTACATTGCGACCGCGGGCAAAGCGCCGAGTGGATTCGCACTCGATTTTGAAAACGTGAGAGTTTCGGATGCTCACGGCAAGTTAGGGGCGCGAGGAAAGAGGATCGAGATAACGGGAAAGGACACGCGAGACGGAGGCTCCGGGTTGGCGGAAACACTTGCTATCGAAGTCTACGACGATTTCCCGAGCCTCGCCCTGACTACTGTGACCTACAAGAACGTTGGGGCCGGCGACAAAAGGCTTGAGCGTGTCCTCTTCCAACAGCACGGGTTCAACGCCTCTCTAGCCGATCCTCAGTCGCCACCTTACCGGCTCTGGTCGTTCCACGGCTCGAGTTACGAGTGGGGCAAAGATGAGGTTGTCGAGGTTTCGCGGGGCTTCTCCAGGCCGAACGTTATGGGTTCAATCTCGCCCAGCGGCGGGGGCGGCGGGATTCCTGTTGTGGCGCTCTGGACAAGGTCGGTCGGAGTTGCCATCGGGTATTTGGAGACTCTGCCGGTCGTGCTCTCGATTCCGGTAAGAGCAGAGACGGATGGGCGGATTACCGCCGGATTAAGTATCGACGGGGCGGCGACCTTGAAGCCGGGTGAGGCTTACACGACACCGCGCAGCTTTGTTGCGATTTATGCCGGCGACTACTATGAGGCGCTGAGCATGTATTCCAGGGCCATGCAGCGCCTGGGCTGGATGATCCCCAGACCGACGCAGGGAGACTTCAGCGCGAACTGGTGCGGGTGGGGCTATCGGTCGGATGTGACCCCGGCGCAAATGCTGGGGACGATCCCGAAACTCAAGGAACTCAATTTCCAGTGGGCCACGCTTGACTATCGCTGGTTCAACAATTTTGGCGACTGGGAACCACGGCGTGAGACTTTCCCTGACGATTCTCTAAAGAAGGTCCTGGACGAGTTTCATAGGCAGGGAATCAAGGTGCAACTCTGGTGGTTGCCTTTGGCGGTCAGCGACGGCCAAGTGTGGGAGCCCATCGGCCCCGAAGAGAGGACTCCCGCAGCTCGCGAGCAGCAAAGGCAGCCCGCTGAAGTCCTGAAGGAACATCCGGATTGGCTCATCCTCGATAAGAGTGGTAAGCGCGCTCGGCTGTTTCTGAACCGCGCGGCGCTCTGTCCTGCTTTGCCTGAGGTTCAGGAGTATCACCGGAAGCTCACGGAGAAGTTTATTCGCGACTGGGGTTTCGATGGCCACAAGCTTGACATGTCGTTCACGGTTCCCGCCTGCTACAATCCCAAGCACCATCACAAATCCCCGAACGAATCGATTTACGCTATGGGTGATGTCTTCAAGGTGATTTTCGAGACAACGCGGCGGTTGAAACCTGATAGCGTCACCCAAGTTTGTCCTTGTGGCACAGTTCCGAACATTGCTTGGCTGCCTTATATGGATCAGGCCGTCAC
>JAPLGR010000421.1 GCA_026390045.1 Chloroflexota bacterium
GTTGTTATGATCGACGGTCAGCCCGTCTTCGATCCGGAACTGGCCGCCGCTGGTGATGCGCGCCCGCTCGTTGGGGCCGGTCTGGAAGATGATGTCGCCGCCGCCGGAGTTGTCGGCGTCGGAGTTGATCGTCGCGTTGAGCTGAGAAGGCGCGGTGAGAAGCCAGCGCTGCTCGCCGCCCTGGATGGGCAGGTCAGAGGGATAGGCGGAGACACGGGCCACCACGCGTCCGCTGTCGTACTCTCCCCAGATGACGATGGTCGCGCCGCTGTCTTCCGCAAGCTGGGATGCCGCGTCCGGGTCCTTGATCGTCTGCGGCCACACCTCGATCCGGACATCAGCCAATCCCGCCGAAGCGAAGGCGTCCCGCAGCGACTCTCGCAGACGCCCTGCCACGTTGAAGTCCGCCTGCGCTCCGCTGTAGTTGGCGAACTCGCTGATGAGAACGAGGGTCTCACCGGTACGAGCCGGCTCCGGCCGGCGCCCTTCAAGCGCGTCAGACCAGGCGTGAATGCCCCATTGGATGGCCAGCGCCACCGCCCCGACTGCCAGGATCCCTACTAGCAGAACGCCGACAATCCGCCACGGGATCATGTGGGTCAGTCTGGCCATGAGGGATCTAGGCGCCGAGAGGGAAGGCCGCGCCTGGGGCAGGCCCGCACCGGGAAGGCTCCCCGGCTCTGCCGGCTCGCGGTCGCTGGCGAACTCCGTCGACGGTGTGGAGCGGCTGAAGGCCTCGGGCTCGGGGGCGAAGCCCGTTGAGAGGAGCAGGTCGTCGCGTTCCCCGGAATCGAGGCGCAACAGGCGGGCAAGCGTGAGGAGATCTTCGCGCCGGCGAGGAGCGCGGGTGGTCCCTTCGCGCCATCGGAAGACGGTCTGTCTGCTCACCCCCATCCGCCGCGCTAGGTCGGCGTCCGGGATGCCCGCCCGCTCTACATGCTCCGAAAGCAGGCCCGAGAAGGATTTCACCGGATCCACTCGATTGCAGTGAATGCAACGGGAATGTAGCACATCTGCGTCTGGCAGTGTACGAGGGAGTGGAGAAGATGGGGGCGGATAAGCCGATCCCTTCGAGGAGGTCTCCATGAACACCAAGCCGAGGACCGCCACCCTGATCGTGCTGTGCCTGGCAGGACTCCTGCCTCTCGCCGGATGCGCATCTGCAGTCGACGCCTCGAGAGCGTACAGTCGCGGGGCCATCAACAGTGGCCTGATCGTGCCTGCTGAATCGATCCGCATCCATGAATACCTGAACCACTACGAGCAGAGGTTCCCGGAGCCAACGGATCAGCCGCTAGGGCTCGACGTCCGCGTCGGGAATCCATCTCTTCCCGTCACGGGGGGCGACCTCTACATCCAGATCGGCGTGCAAGCCTGGAGGAGCGGGTCAGAGGAACGGACGCCGATGAATTTGGCCCTTGTCCTCGATGCCTCGGGCTCGATGAGCGACCCGCAGAAGATGCCATTCCTGAAGCAGTCCTTGATGGTCTTCCTGCAGGAGCTCAGGCCTGACGACCGGGTGGCCATTGTCGCGTACAACGACGAGGCCGTCCTCCTCAGGTCCATCGACGAGGTGGGCGGCGGTCCGTGGATCCCCGGGATCATCGAGAGACTGGAGCCGGGCGGGCGCACCAACTTGCAAGCCGGCCTGATGATGGGCCTCCAGGAGGTGGAGCGATCGTTCGATCTCCGCCGCAATAACCGGGTCATCCTGCTGACGGACGGGATCGCCAATGTCGGAGTGACGGACCCGGACCGGATCGCGGCCGATGCCCTGGCCTACAATCAGCGCGGGATCAACGTGTCCACCATCGGGCTGGGGCTCGACATGAATGACGCCTTGCTGAGTACGCTTGCCCATCAGGGACAAGGCGCCTATCACTTCGTTGACTCGGCGCAGGAGATGGACAAGGTCTTCCGACAGGAGGTCGAGGGCCTGCTCGAGAAGGTGGCCAGTGACGTTCGTGTCTCGATCGAGGTGTATCCGGGCTTGTCGCTCACGATGATCACAGGAATGGATGGAGCGCCGCCGGCCCAAGGTGCCGAGGTCTTGCTCCAGGACATGGGCGCCGGAGACAGCCAGGTGGTGCTCGCCCGGCTGCGGGCAGGAAGCGTCCCATTCGGTGCGCAGACTGTTGCCCGCGTGACCCTTGGTTACTTCGACATCTTCGCTCAGACTTTCCGGGAAACCGAGACAGAGATCCAGGAGGAGGTCACGGGAGCCTCGGACTACGATCCGCTGTGGGATGTTGAAGTCCGGCGAAGCGTGACCGTTGTGCGCTCCGCGGAGACGCTCCGGACCATCGACGGCCTGTGCCAGCAAGGACGGTATCAGGCGGCCTGGCAGGAAGCGGCGAAGATGGAGCATGAACTGAGAGAGGTGGCTGTGATGGCGGGCGATCCGCAGCTGATCGAAGACGCCGACCTCTTCCGCAGGTACCAGCTGACGCTGGCGGAAGCCTTGGGGCAGGACCCGGCTGCAGAGGACGGTGCCCCATGGCTGGAGGGGGCGGGTGCAACGCCGGGCTGGGGGAGCGAACCCCTGCTCGAGACGGCGCTGCCGACTGTCGAGGTCCGTTGACGCCTGGCAGGGTCCCAGCCAGCAGCATGCTCACCGGCAACAGCAATCGCAGCAGCCTTGGGCCACCGCATCCAATGGCGGGGGCCCAAGGCACCGCCTCAGGCATGCGCACTGCCGACGACCGACACCTGCTCATCAGGCCGAATGTGCTCAGGCACGCCCATCTCCTCGCGACACGGATCATATGGCGCGAAGGATTGCTTGCTTGCCCGAGCCTTTCGGCTGTGATACACTGCCGAAGTTGACGGTACCCCGTGATGGCCAAGACGCGAACCGACCAGATGGTGGATCGCCTGCGCAACCTGCAGGGCAGTACGCCTGATGTTGAGGCGTCTGCTGTGGTCAGCGTCGATGGCCTGATCATGGCCTCCTCCCTCCCGGCCGGAGTGGAGGAGGATCGCGTTTCGGCCATGTCAGCCGCGATGCTCAGCCTGGGCGAGCGGATCGCCGGCGAGCTCGGGCGCGGCAGTCTGGATGAGGTCTACATCCACGGAGATGAAGGTTACGTCCTGCTGATGGCCTCCGGCATGGATGCGGTGCTGACCGTGCTGGCGCGCGAGCAGGCGAAGCTGGGGCTTGTCCTGCTGGAGATGCGCCGGGCGGCGCAGGATCTGGAGCAGCTGGTCTCGTGAGGCCACAGGGGCGAATCCCGATCCACGACGGATGAACCGGTGGGGAGGTCACCGCAAGACGGACCTCCCCACCGCCTTTAAGCGAGTGAAGCGAAGGATGAGTCCGAGCGGGCACAGCGCGGAGGCGCCTGGATGACCAAGTACATCTTCCTGACGGGCGGAGTGGTGAGTTCGGTGGGCAAGGGTGTGACGGCGGCGGCCCTCGGGCGGCTGATGAAGGAGCGCGGCTTCCGCGTCTCGATGCAGAAGCTCGACCCGTACATCAACGTCGATCCGGGGACGATGAGCCCCTACCAGCACGGCGAAGTGTACGTGCTGGATGACGGTGCCGAGACCGATCTGGACCTCGGGCACTACGAGCGCTTCATCGACACCAGCCTGAGCCGGGTGTGCAACGTCACCACCGGGCAGATCTACTCCGAGGTCATCGCCCGCGAGCGCCGCGGCGACTTCCTGGGTGGCACGATCCAGGTCATCCCGCACATCACCAACGAGATCAAGCACCGCATCGGACTGGTTCCCAAGGCGACCAACGCCGAGATTGTTCTCGTCGAAGTGGGCGGCACAGTAGGGGACATCGAGTCGCTGCCGTTCCTTGAGGCGCTGCGGCAGATGCGATCGGAACTCGGACGCGAGAACACGGCCTTTATCCATGTCACCTGGCTGCCGCACATCGGGGCCACGGGCGAGCTGAAGACCAAGCCCACGCAGCACTCGGTGGCCGAACTTCGCTCGAGGGGCATCTCGCCGGACGTGATCGTTGCGCGATCCGACGAGCCCGTGACGGAGGACCTGCGCACCAAGATTGCCCTGTTCTGCGATGTGGATCCACGGGGGGTGATCGCCGTTGTCACGACGCCGGTGCTGTATGAGGTGCCGCTGTTGCTCGAGCGGGAGGGGTTGGGGGACTACATGACGGCCCGCCTGGGGCTGGAGAGCCGGCAGGCCCCCGATTGGACAGCCTGGGAGCAGCTGGTGGAGCGTTCGCGGCAGGCGCGTCCCAAGGTGAAGATTGCCCTGGTCGGCAAGTACGTCGAGTTGCAGGACGCCTACATGAGCGTGCGCGAGGCCGTGCGGCATGCGTCGCTGGCGGTCGGCGTGGACGCGGAGATCCTGTGGCTGCACTCGGCCGAGCTGGAGAAGGGCAAGGGCTGGGAAGAGCTGCGCTCGGCCCATGGCGTGATTGTGCCGGGCGGGTTCGGCTCACGGGGCATCGAGGGCAAGATTGCCGCTGCGCGCTACGCCCGGACAGAGAAGGTGCCCTACCTCGGGCTGTGCCTAGGCATGCAGCTGATGTGCGTTGAGTTTGCCCGCACGTTCCTTCAGTCGGAAGACGCCAACTCAACCGAGTTCGACCGGACGACGCCGCACCCGGTGATCGATCTGCTTCCGGAACAACGCGGGATCGGCAACATGGGCGGGACGATGCGGCTGGGCTTGTACCCTTGCCAACTGACGCCTGGGACGCGCGCCGGCAGCGCCTACGCGCAGCCGATGGTCGAAGAGCGGCATCGGCACCGTTTCGAGTTCAATAACAACTACCGTGACGTGCTGGGCGAGAAGGGGTTAGTCTTCTCTGGCATGTCACCGGACGGCCGCCTGGTGGAGATCGCCGAGATCGCCGATCATCCGTTCATGGTTGGCAGCCAGTTCCACCCCGAGTTCCTCTCGCGGCCGAATCGCTGTCATCCGCTGTTTCGCGCATTCATGGAGGCCGTTGCGAAGCGCGCCGGAGTCCCGACGACGTCCGCACCGCCCAGTGCCTCCACCTCCAGATCCTAGTCGGAAGAGGGTTGTACCCGGCGCGAAAATGCCACGGCATCGCCGTGGCATTCGTGTTCCGCTCAAGTGTGAGGTCAGGGTGTCTTGGACGTATCCGTCTCGTCCGGTGCGCGAAGGGTGCGCTGCCGATCGGCGTTGAGCTTGGAGATCCCGTTGCGGGCCTGGGTGAGCAGCCGGTTAAGCTCCTCTTCCAGCGTCGCCAGGGACCCGATGATGTACTCATCCGCCTCGCTACGGAGCGATTCGGCATCGACGCGCGCCTGTGCCAGGATCTGTTCGGACCGGGTCTGGGCGGCCTGCACAATCGCGTCGCGGCCCATCAGCTCGTCGACTTTCTGCTTGGCCATGCCGATCGTGCGATTGGCCTCTTCCTGCGCCTGCGCCAGCACCCGGTCACGCTGGGCAATCACCTGCTGAGCCTTCTTGACCTCGTCGGGAATCGAGATCCGCATCTGGTCGATGATCTCCAGAATGCGATCCTCGTCGACGATGACGCTATGGGTGAGGGGGATCGGACGGCTCTCGTTGAAGAGCTCCTCCAGTCGATCCACCAAGTGCAGGATGTCCATTCGAGCCTCCGGTCCGCCTCATTGACACAACAGGTCAGGGCTGCCGGTGCAGGATTCGGGCCGAAGCCTACACCGAACTCTGCTTTGGGTCAATCCAGCCTAATCGCGCAACTCCGTCAGCGGCACGACGCCGGCGCCATCCTCCCCGAGCTCACCGAACCGACGCCGCAGAGCCTCATCCACGTGCGGAGGAACCAGGCTGCTGATATCGCCACCGAGCGAGGCAATCTCCCGGACCGTCGTGCCGGAGAGGAAGCTGTGCTCCTCGCTGGTGATCAGCGCCATGACTTCGATGTCCGGTGCCAGCCGGTGATTGGAGAGCGCCATGCGGAACTCGTGCTCGAAATCGGAGAACACTCGCAGGCCGCGCACGATCACCTTGGCTCCCATTCTCCGGCAGAACTCCACGGTCAGCTCGGAGTACCCCGTGACGATGATCCCGTCGTGCCCGGCAAACGCAATGCGGGCCATCTCCAGCCGCTCGTCAGGGGGGAACAACAGCGTCTTGAGCGGCTTGTCGTACACCGCGACCACGACTTCGCTGAACAGGGCGCGGGCGCGCAATGCAATGTCGATGTGTCCATTGTGGATCGGGTCGAACGTCCCTGGGAACACAGCGCGGACCATCAGCTGATCTCTCCCTTCCCGCCGGACCAGAATCGGGCGACCGCCGCGCTCAAGTCCTGGTTCTCGGGGGCAGCAAGTCCCGGATCCGACTCAAACAGGCGCTGCGCTTCGCGACGGGCCTTCTCGATTAGACGCACATCGGTCAGGCGCGCCATCCGAAGCTCGGCGAAGCCTGACTGTCGTGTTCCCAGGAAGTCCCCGGGGCCGCGCTGCTCAAGGTCGAGCTCGGCCAGACGGAAGCCGTCGGTCGTGGCCTCCATCGCCATCAGCCGCTCGTTGCTCGCGTCGTCCTCGGTATCCGGCAGGAGCAGGCAGTACGACTGATACTGGCTGCGGCCCACGCGCCCACGGAACTGATGAAGCTGAGCCAGCCCGAAGCGGTTGGCGCCCTCGATCATCATCACCGTGGCGTTCGGGACATCCACTCCGACCTCGACCACTGAGGTGGACACCAGGATGTGCAGCGCACCGGAGCGGAACCCCTCCATGACCTCGTCCTTCTCGTCCGGGCGCATCCGGCCGTGCAGCAAGCCCACCTTGCGTGTCGGGAAGACCTCCTCCTGCAACCGCCGCTGTTCTTCCACTGCGGCTTTGGCCTCGACCTTCTCCGACTCCTCAATCAGCGGAAAGATCACGAAGGCCTGGCGGCCCTGCTCGATCTGGGCTTCGATGAATCGGTGAGCGCGCGAGCGCTCCGGCGGACGCAGAACCCGAGTCTCAATCGGCAGGCGGCCGGGAGGCATCTCGTCCAGCACGCTGACGTCCAGATCGCCGTAGAGTGTGAGGGCCAACGAACGCGGGATCGGCGTGGCCGTCATGACCAGCAGGTTGGGATTGCTGCCCTTGGAGCGGAGCGCCGCCCGCTGATCGACACCGAACCGGTGCTGCTCGTCGATCACGGCCAACGCCAGCCGCTGGAAGACGATTGGATCCTCCAGCAGGGCATGCGTGCCGACCACCACCTGCAGCGACCCGTCGGCCAATCCGCTGCGGATCGCCTGCTTCTCGGAGTCCGGTGTGCTGCCCAGGAGCAGCGCGATGCGCTCGAGTGGAACGCCGCATGCGGAGGGGAGCAGCGTACGAAGGGTCTGTGCGTGCTGCTCGGCTAGAATGCTCGTCGGCGCGAGGAGCGCTGCCTGCCCGCCATTGGCGGCGACGATGCCGATGGCGCCGGCCGCGACGACGGTCTTCCCGGATCCAACATCACCTTGCAGGAGCCGGTTCATCGGGCTCCCGGAGGCAAGGTCGCGTCGCATGTCCTCGAGCACCGTCTGCTGGGCGCCAGTCAACGTGTACGGCAACGCGGATCCGAACTGCTCCAGCCACGCGTCATCGACGTGCATCGGGTCAGTGGTCAGCGCAACCCAGTCCTGCTTCTGGCGCAGCACCCCGAGCTGCAGGTAGAACATCTCGTCGAAGGCCAGGCGCGCTTGCGCGCGCTGCAGGTCGTCGGCGCTGTCGGGGAAGTGAACCTGCCGCAAGGCCTGCGGCAACGGGATGACCCCGGCCGACTCTCGCACGGACAAGGGCAGCGGATCCGGCACGCGCGGCGCGTAGCGCTCAACAACGGCATTGATCACCCTGCGCAACCACTTGGGGGTGACTCCGGATGTCAGGCCGTAGACCGGGACGATCCGATTGGTATGCAGCTGCGGCCGCTCGAGCGGCTCCCACTCGGGACTGTTCATGGTCAGCTTGCCGAGGTACTGGTCCACGCGGCCGGAAAGCACGACCGCGCGCCCCGGGGTGAGCTGCTGGGCGATCCAGGGTTGGTTGAACCAGGTCACGCGCAGGGCGCCGCTGCCATCGCTGACCACAGCATCGATCAGCTTCATGCTGCCCCCGCGGATCGGGCGCAGATGGATCTCCTGCACGGTGCCGATGATGGTCACTTCTTCGCCGTACCACAGGCGGTTGATGGTCTTCAGCTGAGAGTAGTCGTCGTAGCGGCGAGGCAGATACCACAGCAGGTCGCCCAGGGTCTCGAGCCCAAGGCGGGCAAGCGTCGCCGCGGACTTGGGCCCAATGCCGGAGATGGTGGTCAGCGGTGCGCCCAGTGCCGCAGGCCCGGATGGGGCGGGTGGCACGGCAGGCTGAACGCGCGGGAT
>JAPLGR010000514.1 GCA_026390045.1 Chloroflexota bacterium
CGTAGTGAATGGCAGAGTGTCGACGATGCGGGTTGTACCACCCCTCGATGTACTCGAACACCGCCCGACGAGCCTCGTCCCGCGTGCCGAAGCGATAACGATCCAGCAGCTCGCACTCCAGCGTGGCGAAGAAGCTCTCGCCCGCCAGCGCCGGAGGCATATCCGGCCCCCTTCCTGGGGTTTCCGCTAACCGCTGCAGCGGCTTTCGGACTAACATAGAAACTGGTACAGAAACTGGGGGCAGGTCATGTTTGAGTGGTGCACAGATGATCAGCTCTCCACTCCTGCGATCGCGGATCGCCTCAATGCGCTGGGAGTTCCCACTCGATACCAGCGGGATGGAAGACTTCTCAGAAGGGCAGGGAAGCGATCGCCAGAGAAGACCGCTGGCATATGGCGGGCAGGCAGGGTGCGCAACATGTTGAAGAATCGCGCCTATGCCGGCGAGTGGGCATGGGGGAAGAGGTCGAAGAAGAGAAAGCCGGTCGACACAATCCCCGGGAAGTGCCCGGCGATTGTGTCAAAGGAGACATTCACCCTCGCCGCGAATGTGCTGGCGGACCACCGATGGAAAGCAGGGCATCCTGCGGTTCGTCAGTACCTCCTCCGCAGCAAGATCAAATGCCTTGAATGCGGCAAGACGTACGTAGGATCTGTCTCACGAGTCGCGGGGGGCGAGAAGCGATACTATCGTTGCACCGGGGCAACGCAGTGGCATAAGCTGGGGTGCCCCAGGTGCCCGGGCAAGACCTTGGTTGCCGACGGCATAGAGGACGCGGTCTGGGCGGAGATCCGGGCCTTCATCCTTCAGCCGGATGTGGCGCTGTCCCAGCTCCATCAGCTGCGCAAGCCGATTGACGACGGAGTCGCCGAGAGACTGGCTGAGACAGAGACCCAGATCGCGGAACTCGATCGGCAGGAGCGCAATGCGCTGTTGATAGCCGCCCAGAGCCGCGAAGCTGATCCGCGGGTCGTGGATGACGTGTTGCGCGGGATCAAGGACTCCAAGACGGCCTTAGAGGACTACCGGCATCAGTTGAAGGAGAAGCTGCTCGCCGGTGAGTCACTTGAGCGGGAGCTGGCAAGCGTTTCTTCAAGACTGCTGGAGTTGAAGGACCGAATGGAGGATGCTGATTTCTCCGAACGGCGGCGGGCCGTCCTGGAACTCGTGAAGAGCATCGAAGTTGCCTCGCCGGTTATCGCAGGACAGCGCAGGCCGGTTGTGACCGTGACGTACCGTTTCAATGATCCTTCCGATCCGATACGGGAAGACGAGTCGGCTCCGTTGCTGGGGACTGCACGGGTGCCCTTGCGGCTATTTCGGTGATCCGCTGCGCGAGTGCACCTGCTCGCCGTCAACGGTGACGCGCTACCAGCGCCGGATCTCCGGCCCGCTCCTGGACCGGATCGATATCCACGCCGAGGTGCCGCGGGTTGACTTCGACAAGCTCTCCGATCAACGTCTGGGAGAGCCCTCGGAGGCCATTCGTCCCAGAGTCGAGGCGGCGCGCGCCCGACAGCGAGCCCGGCTGAGCGGGCCGGGGCTGACGTGCAATGCCGACATGGGACCGGCGGAGGTCCGGCAGTTCTGCCCGCTGGATGACGCTGGCCGGGCGTTGGTGCGCCAGGCGATGACCCAGCTCCAGCTCTCGGCCCGGGCGTTTCATTGTATCCTCAAGCTGGCTCGAACCATCGCTGACCTTGCCGGCGAGGATCGAATCAGGACTGTTCATCTGGCCGAGGCCCTGCAGTACCGGCCGCGTCGTTGGGCTTGAGGAGATGGAAGGATGACCGAAACCAAGCAACTCCCGCCGCCACGCCTCAAAGGGGACATGTCGCTGGAGGAGGCGATCTGCCGGCGGCGATCCGTCCGTTCTTACCGCGAAGAGCGCCTGGCAGACGATGTGTTGGGACAGCTGCTGTGGTCGGCGCAGGGCGTGGTGAAGCAGGGCGAGAGTCTCCGCCGCACCGCGCCGTCGGCCGGCGCCCGCTATCCTCTCGAAACCTACGTCGCCACCGCCGGGTTCCTCGCCCGCTACCAGCCTGCAAAGCACAAGCTGCGCGTCCTGCGGCAGGTGGATGTT
>JAPLGR010000448.1 GCA_026390045.1 Chloroflexota bacterium
GGCGTTTCTCAACGCCCGGCCTGTGCTGCCAGCGCCCCTGCCGGAATTCGAATCCGGAACCAACGGTTTAGAAGACCGCTGCTCTGTCCATTGAGCTACAGGGGCTTACCCGCATTCTAGACTCAAGGCGCGGGCGGGTCAATCCTCTGTATACGGGCGAATGCCCTTGTAGACGCGAGGGCTCGAGAGCGTCTTGAGGATCGTCAGCGCCGGCTTCCCCAGCCGCTCCCCCAGCTGTGCGGCGGACAGCGGCGTGTTCCCATTTGCCAGGAACACGCGGAACACGGCGTGCACTAGCGTCGTCTGAGGGGTGATATAGTCTGGCAGTCGTGAGCAGTGGTTGATGACGGTGTGCTGGATGCCAGGGACGCGGGTGACCTCCGCTGTCACCGGGTCGACCGAGTCGACCATCGAACTGGTCTCCAGATCCGCGTACGAAGCCTTGTGCTGCGCGCACAGGTGGCTACGGAGGTAGACCACCCAATTGCGATCAGCCTTCTCCCACCAGCCGAAGTCAATGTGGAAACGCGTGTCCACGGTTGGGCGCACGAGCAGGCGGGCGTGTTCTGCATCCATCGGGCTCATGACGCGCTCCAGGCGGACTCATCAAACCGCCAGTACAGGTCGCCCACGTGAGCGTAGTATTTGCGCGTCATCAGCTCCTGGAAGATCGGAGCCGGCGGCAGGCGCTGGATCACATTGACCCCCGAGTACAAGGCCTGCGCGTGCACCGCGCTCTGCGGGTTGAGCCGCGCCAGCTCGCGGAACACCATCGCCACCAGCCGTTCGGGCGGCATGCGCCGTTCCCCGCCATTCAACCAGGCCTGATCGAGCGCCTTCGGATCTGTCAGACCGATGACCATCAGTTCGTCAAACGCCGCGCCCACCTGCTGCTTGAGCATGCTGAAGCCGATGTGCCCATCGGAATCTACCCGGACGGTGCGGATCCAGTCGTTGCGCCGCCGGCGGTCGATCGTCTCCACCACCACCTCTCCCGGCGCCTGACCCTTCCGCACGCGTACCAGCCCACCGGCCGGGACGCTGTACTTGCGATACCACTGTTCAAGCCCGTGGACGTAGCGGGGCTCGCGCACCACCCAACCCGGGAACTTCTCACCCGTGTGTCCGTCCACCAGGATGAAGCGGATGCGCGGGGCTTCGTGGGCAGTGGGGAACAGCGCCCGCAGACGGGCGGAGAGCGGCAGCGTCCCGACGCGCCAATGGCAGAACAGCAGGGGGAGCGTCACCGCGTCCGCCGCGTCGTCGGGCGTCTCGAGCGGACTCAGCTCATCATCCAGATCCCGTTCGAGTTGGCGGAGTGAATCGGTCAGCGCGACCGCCTGGGGCACATACTTGGCAGGCTCCAGCCTCGGCGGCGTGTACAGCACCTCTGGCGGTTCGAGCCTGCGCAGATACCAGAGCACTTCGCCCGCAGGACCGACCTCGTCAAACCGTTCATCCGTCTGCAGCGCATAGTCAAGGGAAAAGCGCGCCAGCAACGGATCCAGCCCCGGCGGCATAGTAAGTTCCTTAAGCAGATCCTCAGTCGGGAGAGGGCCACCCCCGGCGACATCCAGGACGGCCTCGGCCAAGTTGAGGTTTCCAGCGTGGATGTCCGCCAGCAGTGCTTTCGGGAACCACCGGCCTGCGATCCAGACGATGTCCGGCGCCTGCCCCAACTGCTCGTGCATCCGCTTCTCGATGCGGACGCCGTACTGGCTCAGCACCTTCTCCGGCGTCTCCGCCTGATCGGCGCCTTCCGCTTCGGCGGGCCGATGATCAAGGCTGTGACCTTCCAGCCGCGCGGCGAACTCGCGTCGGCCGGCGCTTGCGTCGAAGTCCACCTGGATGACATCGAAGGAGCCCAGATCCGGATTCTCCCCGGGGCGAATCGACACGACCTTGCCCCGGGCGTTGTCCAGTTGCGCAAAGCAAAGCTCCTGGCCAACTTCATAGGAGGACGCCGGAGAGTAGACCGGCATCTCCATCGACAGCGCCCGCTCAGCCTCACGCGCCCGGCGCTCCATCCTGTTAGTCACCAGCGCCAGCGCCATTTCGCGCGTCGTCAGCGGCACCTCGCGTTCGAGGAGCAGGTTGTAGATGAACTCAAGATCCTTCGGTGACAGGCTCAGCTCGGACCAGGTCAGGTCAACAGTGCTCGTGGCGGCAGACGGCATATCGCGGGGAGCAGCCCAGGGGCTAGGTAAGCAGATTATACTACAGCGGGGGCCACAGGAGGGCGAACGTGTCCGGTGAGTTGGTGAAGGTCGAGACGGTCTCCGGGCTGCTGGAGGCCGAGATCCTGCGAGGTCTGCTCGAAGCGGCAGGCGTCATGGTTGAGCTGTCGCACGAAGCGGCCCTATCTGTGTACTCGCTTGGAGTCGGCCGGATGGCACGCGTTGACCTGATGGTCCGCGCAGAGCAGGAGGACCTCGCCCGCGAGGTCATTCAAGCGTACCGCTCCGGAAGCCTCGAGACACCGGACACCCCGGCCTAGCCCACGCGCGACAGCCTCACGGATACGTCGTCTCGATCCACT
>JAPLGR010000124.1 GCA_026390045.1 Chloroflexota bacterium
TTGCCCTCGGCCACTTGATCGACGCCGGAGATGGAATCGAACAGTGGCAGGAGGCCGATCTGGTCCACGGCCTTGCGCACATAGGCGGTCAGGCTGTTGGAGGCGACGCCCAGCTTGAGCTCTTGACTCCGCAGGTGGGCGACGAGCGCGTGCACGCCGGGCATCGGGCGGACGCCCCGATCGGCGACGTCGACGAGCGCCGCCCAGAAGGCGTGATCCAGTTCTTCGGGGGCGGCGTGGATCCCCATCTGGGTGATCACATGTTCGATCGATGTCTTCTGGCTGGTGCCGATCAACATGCGGTAGGTCTCGTCGCTCATCACCTTGCCGTAGGGAGCCAGCGTGCGCTGCCAGGCATCCAGGCAAATGTCCTCGCTGTACACCATCAGGCCGTCCAGGTCTAGGATCGCCGCCTGGATCATCGAACGCGCCTCGGCGCGGCCTGGCGTGAGCAGGTTGATCGAAGCTCCCGCCGGGGATGGCGAAGCACGCGTGTGGGTCCCCGTCTGCAGATCATGTGCCCTCCAACGAATCGGTGTCGCCGAATTTGGGCAACAGGAATACCGTCGTCATGCGATTGCCCGATTCCCTCGGGCACTTGTCAAGGCAGTGTGCCTGGGATCAGTCGGGTGAGGACCCGACCTGAACGCTCTGGATCTCGAAGCGCTGCTTGTCGCCCCGGATGATGGTCTGCGAGCACTCGACCGGGTGAGCCTCCGCGGGAAGTTCGACCGCCTCGTAGGCCAGGTCGTCCAGCAGGTAGACGGGCGCCGGCGGGATCAGATTCAGGAGGACGCATTCGGCCTCATCCGCCAGACGAACACCGAGGGTCCGTGCCACGCGGCGGATGTGGATCCCGCATTCCTGCTCCAGGGCGTGGTACAGGGGACGGTTGTTGAGATCAACCCGAACCAGGCTGGCAGCGAGCTTCTCGGGCAGGTACGAGATGGCGATCATCAGCGGCTGCCCGTCTGTCAGCCACAGTCGCTTGAGGTAGATGACCTGGCTGCCGCTGCCCAGCCGCAGGGCGGTGGCGACCGCAGGCGGGGCGGCAATGGTCAGCAGGTCGAGTACGCGGCGCTCGAAGGTGTGACCTTGTTGCGCCAGGGCATCCGAGATGCTGACGAACGAGCCGAGCGACCAGCCCTGCGTGGTTCGGTGTGCCACGTACGTGCCGCGGCCCCGGACCATGTACAAGCGGCCTTCGGAGATCAAGTCGCTCAGCGCCGCGCGGACGGTCCCGCGGCTGAGTCCCATTTGGCTGCACAGCTCCTGCTCGGTGGGGACGCGGTCGCCGGCCTTGAGGTCTCCCGAGTCGATCTTCTCAGCCAACCACTGCTTGAGTTGGTAATAGAGCGGCAGTACACTTGCCCTATCGAGCGTTGGCTCGGTCATCGGCTGGGTCTCCGTGTGGTATAGACGTCTGTATTACTATAGGCGAGAATGCCAGGCCATGTCAACGATTGGCGATCGACGCGGTCTGCGCTCTGTCCGACAGGGGCAGAGAAGTGCAACTTGACAGGCAGCAAGCGCGCATGCTAGTCTGGGGCGTCCATACGTCCAGACGTCAGCACGCCGATTCCCCTTCGATCCGCCTACCGGGGGTTCCCATCTCGACCTTGGTTGCGACGAGCTGCATTCCACGGGCGCCATCCGCCGACGGCGCGCCCACTGGCCGCCCGCCTTCAGCCTGGGTCGTGATGCCGCGAAGCCCGTCCGGGGCGGACCGGATCGCGGCGCGCCTGCACCCGTATGCCATTCGGCCGTCTTCTGACCTGTGGTGGCGGCCATGACGCTGCATGCGATCGGCGTCGATATTGGGGCTACAAATCTCAAGCTGGCATTGGTGGATTCGAGCGGCGTCGTCCACTCCCGGGCGATGTCGGCCACGCCGAAGGACCCCGATCCGAAGGCGGTCGTCTCTGGCATCATCTCGGCCACAACGGCCTTCTGGCGAGAGGCGCAGGCCTCCGGCTTCGAGGTTGCCGGGTTTGGCTTCGGGATCCCGCACTTCCACGAGGGCCGGGACTGGGAGCAGAAACAGACCAACAACATGCCCAGCCTGGAAGGCTACCCGATACGGCCGCCGCTGGCTGAGGCGTTTGGCGATTCCATTGCTATGGCGAACGACGTCAGCGCTGCCGGTATCGCCGAGCACATGTTCGGCCGCGGGCGCGGAATCGAACGCATGATGATGGTCGCCATCGGGACTGGGGTGGGGACCTGCATGATCACCCGGGAGCAGGGGCTGGTTCATTTCTCCTGGGATTCGATCGGTGATGCCGGCATGATCATCGTCGACCCGCTGGGCCGGGCGGACTGCACCTGCGGTGGCCGGGGCTGTCTCGAGGCACTGGTCTCGGGGCCTGGCATCCGGCAGCGCGCACTGCGTGAGATTGAAAGAGGCCGGCCCACTGTGCTGGCAGATGTCCAGCGCGCCCAGGGAGACATTGAAGCCCGCGATGTGTCGGAGGCGGCGCGCGCCGGTGACAGGGTGGCCCTGGATCTCATGCAGGAAACGGGGTTCTACCTGGGGGTCGCCCTCACGTCGTATCTGCACATCTTCCGACCGAACCTGTTTGGGCTGGGTGGTGGGGTCGCCCAGGCCGGGGACCTGCTGATTGAGCCTGCTCGCCAGACCCTGGAGCGCCTGGCGAGCCCGTGGTACCTCCGTCGGCTCGAAGCGATCGAGGTCGCGGCTCTCGGCAAGGAGGCGGCGGCCGTTGGTTGTGCGAGCCTGATCCTGCACCCGGGGCTGTATCTCCGGGCAGATGAAGATCCGCAGTCCTGAAAGGAGGCGAGCATCGGGGAGGAGCAAGGCCGATGAGATTCCGTCCAGATACGCCTAGTCTGAACGTGGAGGATTGTCCATGAAACGCACCGTTCTGTTCATTGCTGCGCTGATGTTGGCACTGGGCGCGTGCGCGCCGGCTGCGACGCCCACCGCCGCGCCGGTTGCCACCGAAGCCCCGGCCGCCAAGCCGGTCCACATCGTTCTGTTTGTGCCGTGGACGGAGGACGTCTGGTACATCGCGGCCATCAAGGGGGCCCAGGCTCGGGCGGACGAGCTTGGTGTCCAGTTGGACGTCTACGATGGGTCCAACAAGGTTGAGACGCAGCTCCAGCAGTTCGATACGGCGCTGTCCTCGAACCCGGATGCCATTGTGCTCTCCTCCGTCGATCCGGCGACAATGATCCCCAGCATCGAGAAAGCGGCCGATCTGGGGATCAAGACGGTCGTATACGACCGGCCGATCTATGCCACGACCAAGCTCGACGCCCTGCTCGTGCTGGACACCGCCAACATGGGCCAGATGCAGGGGCAGGCGATCGTGGACTACCTGACTCAGAAGAACGGTTCCCCCAAGGGGAAGGTCATCCGTGTCTACGGCGACCTGGCGGACACGTGGGTCACTGGCATCAGTGAAGGCTGGGATCCCTTCATGGCCCAGTATCCCGACATCACGATCCTGAAGGCCATGTCCGGCGCGTGGGCGCCCGATCTGGCTTCGGCGAATGTCGAGCAGCTGTTGACCGCCAATCCTGACGTCGACGCGATCGTCATGGATAGCGACTGGCTGGCCTCAGGGATCATCACCTACCTGAAGTCCAACTATGACCCGGTCGGCGGGGCCAATCACATCTTCGTCATCGGTGATGGCGGCATGCCCGAGGGCCTGCAGTACATCCGGGACGGCTACATGGACATGACGATCAACAATCCCGTCCCCGACTTCGTGGGCGCCGCAATCGAAGTGGCCTACAAGCTGGCCAATGGCGAAACGCTTCCCACCCAGTGGGTCGAGGAAGGGAAGCCCTGGTCACCGGCTCCGATCACTATGAACACGCCAACGACCGACAAGCCGTATGCCGGTCCAGTGCTCAATATGGGCAACTTCATCGTGGACAAGACTAACGTCGACGACCCCTCGTACTGGGGCAACATGGCTACACAGTAGTTGGCCTTCGGCGACGACATCCTGATAGGAGACGCGGGCTTGCTGGCACGCCGCTAGTGGCGTGCCAGCAAGCCGCGAACCGAGGCACAGCGGCCTATGAGTGCTGATGTGGGCACCAAAACCTCCCACGGGCTTGCAGGCCTGTGGCATCGTCCCGAGATACGCGACGGGATCCTGGACAACCTGATCTGGCTGATTCTGGCCGTGACCCTACTGGCTTTCTCGTTCATCCCGCGATACTTCACCGTACCGGTCCTGACCAACGTCCTGCTTCACTCCACCTTCCTGTCGATCATGGTCATTGGCGAGACGCTGTGCCTGATAACCGGTAACTTCGACCTGTCGGTGGAGTCGGTGCTTGCGTTCTGCGCCATGTTCGCGGCCGTCCTGATGGGCACGCGTCCCCCGACGCCAGGCTGGGGGATCAGCCCGTGGATCGTCCTGCCGTCGATGCTGGCCGTCGGCGGCCTCATCGGCGCCATCAACGGGTTCTGCGTCTCCCGCCTCAAGATCAACCCGTTCATCGTCACGCTGGCGACGATGATCGTATTCCGCGGGCTGACGGTCATCTTCACGATGAGCCAGGCGGTCATCAAGTTCCCGCTGGTCTACAAGGCCATTGGCACGATGATGGCGGGACCGATCCCCGTGCTTGTCCTGCTGGCGCTGGCTCTGTACCTGTTCTTCCACTTCCTGATCACGCGCACGCTCTTCGGCCGTAGGCTGTTTGCGACCGGCGGCAATGCGCCGGTGGCGTTTGCCTTCGGTCTGGAACCCGACCGGGTTG
>JAPLGR010000105.1 GCA_026390045.1 Chloroflexota bacterium
CGATTGAACGGTCGTCTGGGGGGTGGGCTCGCCATGGACTGTCTGGGGTTATCCATTGACCCGGCGACCAGGCTCCTGGTCTCGACCAGGGCCGTCTTCGGTGGCAACGCCCACGCCACGATGGTCTCCAGGTCTGCGCGGCCACAGATGGCCACCATCAGACCGAAGACCGTGCCTCCAGCAGCGCGCAATGACTCCCGGCAAGGCCAGACCGTTCCCGTGGAAGGCAAGCTCGACCCTTCGGCGCTCAAAGTCAAGGTGATCGATCGGGTCAAGGAGGACCTGGGAGGAATCAAGCTGGAAGACGCTGAGGTCGTCGTCAGCGGCGGGCGTGGCATCGGTGGAGCCGAGAACTTCGAGATGCTCCGTGAGCTGGCGCGCGTTCTGGGCGGCGCCGTGGGGGCGACCCGGCCTGCCATTGACGAAGGTTGGGTACCGGCGTGGCTTCAGGTGGGACAGAGTGGAAAGGTCGTCAGCCCCAAGTTGTATATCGCCGTCGCTCTCTCAGGCGCCATGGCGCACATCGCCGGCTGCCTGGGGTCGGAGGCTATTGTGGCCATCAACAAGGACAAGGAGGCGAACATCTTCAGCGTAGCCCGCTTCGGAATCGTCGCTGACTACAAAGAAGTCCTGCCTGCTCTGACCGCGAAACTAAGGGAGCTACGATCAGCCTGAGCCGCGGGTTCGACTCCCCAAAGGTAACGACTCGGAAGGAAGGTGAACGAGATGGCACTTGAGTGGCTGCCAAGAGACAACGAGTTGAAGGACCACGATCTTGGCGGGGAGGAGTTCTTTGGCACCGAGCCTCCCTGCGTCACATATGAGAAGAAGCCCATCGTAGACCCTGAGGGGAAGGCCGTCGAGGGGCTGTATTCAGCCTGGGTGTGGTTGAACAACCCTGCGCAATACAACTCCTACACCACCCGGATGGTGAAGGGCGTCATTGCCGGCATGCGGAAGGCCTCGATGGATCGCAGCGTTGTGGCCATCGTCCTCACCGGCGCGGGAGATCGGGCATTCTGCAGCGGCGGGAACACCAAAGAGTACGCCGAGTACTACAGCGGGCGACCCGCCGAGTATGCCCTCTACATGGATCTCTTCAACGCTATGATTGATAGCATCCTCGGTGCCAAGAAGCCGGTCATCTGTCGCGTCAACGGCATGCGCGTGGCCGGCGGTCAAGAGATCGGCGGCGCGTGCGACTTGGCCATCGCCTCCGACCTGGCGGTCTTTGGCCAGGCTGGCCCCCGTCACGGATCGGCACCAGTGGGCGGCTCCACCGACTTCCTGCCATGGTACCTGACCATCGAAGACGCGATGTGGAACTGCATTTCCTGCGAGCTGTGGAGCGCCTACAAGATGGTTCGCAAGGGATATGTCAGCAAGGTCGTCCCCGTCATCAAGCAGGACGGAACCTGGGTCCGGAATCCCACGGTGATCACGGATACGTATGTCAGAGACGGGGAAATCGTCTACGGCGAGCTCAAGACGGGAGAGCAATCCCAGAAGGCTCGCGAGTTCTTGAAGACGGCCAAGACGGACTTCGAGCTTCTCGACAAGGCCGTGGACGAGGTGCTGTGGACTTTCACCAACCTCTTCCCCAACTGCCTGCAGATGTCCGTTGACTCGATCCGCAGCAAGAAGAGGTTCTTCTGGGATGCGGCCAAGGACTACTACCGCCACTGGCTCATGGCCAACATGTCCAGTGAGGCCTACCTCGGATTCCAGGCCTTCAACACCAAGAAGATGACCGGGAAGGACACCATTGACTTCGTCAAGTACCGGAGGTTGCTCGCCGAAGGGCGTGCGGTCGATGAAGCCCTCTTCGCCGAGGTTCTGCCCAAGCCGAAGGGCTAGCCGGTCCACAGGATGACGGATGAGGACGCCCTGATGAAGCCGACCGACTGCGTCCGGGTAGCGACCGGAGTTGCATGGACTCGCGCCTGACCGTTGGGCACGTGCCGCTGCAGAGAATGGAGACTGTCAAGTGAGCAGGATGCCTGACGAGATCCAGACCTGGCAGATGGTCCAGCCATGGAGCCGCGACAAAGAGACGGGTCAGATGACGCCCGGAAAGCTGGTGAGGACGAACCTGCCGGTGCCCAAGTTGGAGCCCGGGGAGGTGCTGGTGGAAGTCGCTGGGTGCGGTGTATGTCACACCGACCTGAGCTACTTCTATGCCGGCGTGCCAACGGTCAACAAGCCTCCCCTGACCCTGGGGCACGAGATCAGCGGGCGCGTCGTGGCCGGGGAGGCGAGTTGGATCGACAAGGAAGTCATCATCCCGGCTGTGATGCCGTGCAACAACTGCCCGATCTGCGCGGCGGGCCGCGGCAACCGCTGCCTGGCGCAGAAGATGCCCGGCAACAGCCTGGGCATCTACGGAGGCTTTTCCAGCCATATTCCGGTTCCCGCCCGAGACCTCTGCGTGGTCGCGGGCAGGGGGGAGACGCCGCTGGAACGGCTTGCGGCCGTGGCCGATGCCATCACCACTCCGTACCAGGCAGCCACGCGGGGCAACATTCAAGCAGGGGATCGCGTGGTGGTGGTGGGAGCGACCGGCGGGGTTGGCACCTTCATCGTTCAGATGGCCAAGGCGTTCGGCGCTGAGACGGTGATCGGCATCGATGTGATTCCTGCAAGACTGGAG
>JAPLGR010000516.1 GCA_026390045.1 Chloroflexota bacterium
CTCAATCCGGTTCTCGACGGTTGCACCGAATAGCCGGAGAGGCAACTTCCCCGAGGTGAAGGACAAGGAAGTCCTAGATGGCGGCCCTGCAAATGGACATCGCGCGCTGCCTGACGGATCTCGACGCGAGCACAGACTGGGGACCGCCTGCCACGCCTTGCGCAGCCAGGCACAGGATATGGGCAATGAGTGCTCCGCCAAGTGCTGAATGCCTTTCGGGCAGCCGCGCCGGCAGACCGCTTAGCCTGCCATGACGGGATCTAGGAGCAATACCTGGCACGATTCCGAAGGCCTCATCCGGCTCATCGACCAACACCTGCAGTGGTATCCATCCATGGAGCCACGCGACGCGTACAAGCTGCTGTATCAGGGGGTGTTGGGACCAGAGCACAGCATGGAAAACGAGATTGCTTTCAGGGAGAGGCTGCTACTGGAATTTGCCTCCCTGGAAGCCCGCCGAGGAGAGCAGCCCTACGAACCAGTCCGGCCGGATGGTTTGCTCGTGCGCATCAACCTGCGGCCATTCAAGTTCCGGAATGGCGACCTGGAGTCTCTCATCACAGCCTGCCTGTTGGCAGGTCGGGAGGAGTGGGGGAAGCCTGAGGGGCTGATGGCGGCCTGGGATGCCTTCTGCGCGTTATGCCAGGAAGGCAGATGGCCTGGATTCGGCCCCGCCTCCGTGTCGAAATATTCGGTCTGGCTCAAGGCTCGAGGCTATCCGGCTGTTCATCATTCCCCGGCCTATCGAAAGTGCTACCAACCCTCTTACCGGTTGATTGCCAAAGCAGCGTTGCCTGCGTTGTCGCCGGATTGGGAAATCCATGACCCCAAGTCCGGAGGCAAGGCCCCTTGCCTGGTATGACGAGCTGATCGCGGACTGCGCCGCGAAGGTTCTCAGGGAAGAGAATCCCACCCAACCTGCCCGCTCCCGCGCGGGCTCATCGAAAGCCCAACAGAGTAGGATCAGATCTGCGAAACCTGACAGCCGCTTCACCTGACCTTACCTGAGCTTCGGTTCCTGGTCCAGCAGGATCGCCGGCCGCCGGAGAACTCGTCGCAGCCCTGGAGAACCACCAGGACCTTCGGCCGATCCGGCTGGCACGCGAAGAGGCAAACGGTTGCTTGCCCGCTGGCCTGCCCTAGAATGAAGGCACCGAGGCTGAGCCACCGAGCAGCTTGGCTCGAGGCCATTGGGCGGCACCACTTTTCACTCTTGGAAGGTTGCTGCCGCATATCAAGACGAAGAGGCGACTCATGGAACTGACACCAACACTTCGGATTGGACTCCTCAACGGGTGGATACTCCTCGCGGTTGAGTTCTTGATTGAAGGTGGCCTGCTGCTGGTCTTTCCCAAAGAAGTGGTGTCTCGCCTGTTTGACCGGTCTGGCTGGAGCACGAAGCAGAGAGTTGCCACAACCTTGGGTAAACTGTTTTCGTTGGCCTGCCTAGTTCTGATCGTCCTGACACCCTTGAGAATCAACTCAAGTGTGTTCATCGTTGGGATCATCTTGTACGCCACCGGCTTGGCTGGTCTCGTGGTCGCCATGTTGAACTTCAGGGATACTCCACCTGATCAACCGGTGACGAAAGGCGTCTACAGGATCGGACGCCATCCCCAAATAGCGGCGTTGTTCGTCATATTCTTGGGGATATGTTTGGCGATAGGCTCATGGGCGGCCCTATTCACGCTCGTGATGTCTAGATTGTTGCAGCATCTCGGGATCCTCGCAGAGGAAGAGATGTGCCTGAGGCGCTATGGTGATGCTTACCGCACGTACATGAAACGGGTACCGCGCTATTTCATGTTCTTCTGAGGCTGGAAGCCGGCCCAAGAAGCCGCACACCCGACTTCTGGACGGCCGAGGTGCAGCTTGAACGACCAACAGAAAATCCTCTCCCCGCGCGTCATCATCCAACTGCTGTTCTTCATCGTGCTCATGCCATTCCTGCCGCTGTTGATTTCCTGGCGTTGGGGCTGGTGGGAAGCCTGGGTATACGGCATTCTGTCTGTTCTGAGCTTCGTGGTGAGTCGGCTATTGGTCGCGCGGCGCCATCCCGACCTGATCGCCGAACGCGCTCACTTCCTCCAGCATGAGGATGCTCAATCCTGGGACCGGTCTGGATGAGCTGCTGGGCTGGTCACCTGCTTTCAGCCTGCCGGTGAAGATCCTAGCAATGGCGCTTATCGTAGGTGGATATGCCCTGTCATCCTATGCCCTGATCGAAAACCGCTTCTTCTCGGGGATGGCCCGCCTGCAAACCGACCGCGGACAGCAGGTCGTCTCGAGCGGCCCCTACCGGTGGATACGGCACCCTGGCTACGCAGGGGCGCTACTCGTGTATCTGGTAACCCCCCTCTTTCTGGACTCGGCACTGGCATTTCTGCCCACCTTGTTGACCGTGGGCCTTTATGTCACTCGCACTGGTTTGGAAGATGGTTTCTTGCAGGAGGAACTGGAAGGCTACCGCGCGTATGCCCAATGGGTGCGCTATCGTTTGTTACCCGGGGTCTGGTAAGTGCTCGAGGGCAAGTCGTGACTAACGACCTCATCTACCACGAGCGCGTTTCTTCAAACCGGACGGAGGGGTTGTTCTTGGCCCTCATGTCCCTCTGCTTCCTGCTATTCCTCTGGCGCGTGATGGCTGGCCATCTGGACGCGTTTGCCGCTATCTGCCTCTGCTTCTTCGGTGTGTTCCTCTTCTACTCGGTGAACTACCGGACGCTCCTCATCCGTCTCACCGCCGAGTCTCTGAGTCTCACCTTTGGCATCTTTACTTGGGAAGTGCCCTTGGAGAACGTCGAGGCCTGTCGTCTCGATTCTCTACCACTGTTAATGAAGTACGGCGGGGCCGGGTTTCACTTCATGTTCATTCGTGGCCGCTACCGCGCCTCGTTCAACTTCCTGGAGTATCCCCGCGTTGTGATTGCGTTCAAACGCAAAGCCGGGCCCGTGCGGGACATTTCCTTTTCGACGCGCCGACCGGATGATGTCCTACGGCTCCTTCAAGAAGCTGTGTCTGCCGAAGAGGCCGCCTGACAACACGCGAGCCCGTGTGAAGAGCCCAGAATCGCGAATCGCGTTCCCACTCACGGACCTTCGCGCGCGTGCACAAGGTGAACCAGACCCACTTCACCGAGGAACCGCGCAAGCGGAACGGCACGAAGTCCCCGCCGCCCCGACTGTTCACACAGCCACTCGAGTTGTTGGCCGGCACGTTGGGTCCTATCCGGGCGCACAGGTAACACTCTGTGCTCAGCGGATCGGACG
>JAPLGR010000643.1 GCA_026390045.1 Chloroflexota bacterium
GCGCTCGATCACCGGCGGCCGCGGTGTGTTCACTATGAGCCTCGACCACTACGAGACCGTCCCGACGCACGTGGCCGAGCAGATCATCGCTGCCCGACAGAAGGAAGCCAGCAAAGAAGAGGCGGAGTAGCGCCCGAAGACAGGACACGGGGCGGTTCAACCGGCCCGTGCGTTCTTCCTGGGAGTCTCCATGCAACGCTCACCGGCAACCATCCTTGCGGCCACGCTGCTCGGGGCGATCGTCGGGCTCGGCCTGGCCACCAATGGCCTTTGGGCTCGCCTCAGCGGCGTATTCGTTGAAGGCGGATGGGCGGGGACGATGTGGTCAGCGATCCCTGAGACACTGCGCTTTGATCCGGGCGCTTGGGCCCTGACGGTGGTGACGCTCGGCATTCTGTGGTGGGGCGCCTTCGGCGCGATCTGGTCACGCGTTTCGTGGGGGCACCCGGCGGCGCTGATTGTGGCGGTGCTGTCGCTTGCCTTCTTCCCCCTGGGCACGATCCTCTCCGCCATCGTTCTCCTTCTGCTCCTCCTGCCCTCCTCGCGCGCCTGGTGGGCGTTGGCCGCCGGCCATGACGGCGGCTGACTGGTCCCCGCTTCAGTTCATCGACGAAGAGATCACTGTTCACCATCGGCGTCCGCCGACGCTGGAGAAGAAGCCCGAGGCGCCCCAGGCATTCGACTGGCGCGGCCAGGCATTCCAGGTGGCTGAGGTGGTCTCGACGTGGTTTGACTACGAGCGCCGCGGGCGTGAGGCGCGCAACATGGCCCCGCCGCATGCAGAAGCAGCCCTCCGCAGGGGCTCGTGGGGCGTGGGCCGCTTCTACTTCCGCGTGCGGACCGAGGGCGGACGGGCGTTCGACCTGTACTACGACCGCGCTCCAGCCAAGGCTGGCGATCGCAAGGGACACTGGTTCCTGTACCGCGAGCTTCGGGCGATCGAGCCTCACGCCTAGCCGTAGGGCAGGGCACCAATGCACAGGGACCTCCAGCCGGAGGTCCCTGCGATTCGCAACAATGCACGAGGCGGGTTACGGGATGACGAAATCCAGCGTCTTGGTGACACAGTCGCCGGCGATGTTATCGGCCGTGCACAGCTTGAGTGTCAGCCTAGCATCGTGCCCGTGCGGCGGGCTGGCGCCGATGGAGGCGGCGATGAAGTACACCGAGCCCGGCCCCATGTTGGAGGAGTCCGGCGGACACATGCTGGCTGTCCCGAGGAACGGACTGTTGTTGGTTCCGGTGGTGTACAGCCAGCCGCTGGTGTCGAGATCCTTGATCCCGATCTGGGCCGACTCGAACCCCGTCCCACCGGAATTCCCCACCCGGAAGGTGGCGTACTGCAGGCTCCCGCAGGCGTGCAGGTTCTCGAAGGCGACTTCGAAGTTCGGCCCGGCGGGGAGATTCGAGATCGACTCGATCTCCACCCAGAAGGCGACATTGCCCGATGCGCCGACGCCAAATAGCACGCCGCCCGCATCGCGCAGCCTCCAGTAGCCCTTGTAAGTCCCGGCAGTCCCGGGGCCTTCCATCGGCACCGAAACGTCGACGGTCGCGCCCGGAGCGACGGTTCCGCTGGTGATCGGAGCGCTGTCGGGCGCCAGCATCTGGTCCCCGTGGTCAAACACGACGCGGTACTCCGAGGTCCATGTGCACGTGCCGACATTGCGCAGGCGCCAGGTCTTGGTGAACGTGTCGAAGATGGTGATGTCCTCGCCGTCCGGGATGGTCACGTCAGTGACGAACTCCGCCTTGTTGCAGGGCAGCGGCGTGGCCGTGGCAGTGGGCGTTGCCGTGAGCGTCACCGTTGGCGGGTGGAGCGTCGGCGTCACCGCGGTGGGCGGGACCGGCGTGTCAGTGAACGGCAGCCGCATGGCATCCGCGGTCGCCTGGACCGCGGTGGCGATGATCTGCTCCGGCGCGAGCGTGGGAACCAGCCCTGTCCCTTGGCGGAAGTTGCAGCCGGCCAGGAGCAGGACAGCGGCTAGGTGGGGAATGCCGGTGAGGCGTTTCATTTCTACTCCTCTGATCAACGCATGCGGCTCGAACCGTGCGCGGTCATGGGCACAGAGTGCATACGCCCGGGCACGGGACGGCGTATATGCAGTTGGTCTGCAGGCACCGGCAGCCTTGTGCGGGCGAAGGCGGCTCCTCGGTCGGCATGACCGTCGGTGCGGCGGGCGGGATGGCGAAAGGCACATTCTCCAGGTCACCGGTCGGCTCGACGACATCTTCCGCGATCCAACACGGTAGCTGGATGTCCGCCGCGCGGAGCTGCCACCATCCACCCCGCTCGAACCGGCCGGTGATGGGGAACGACTGACCCTGCGAGAGGTAGGTCAGGATGGGGTAGTTGGTCCCCGGGCCGAGGCGGCAGCGCGCGTCGGTCAGGACGCGGGCGAACGGCGTGCCCGAGGGCACCGCGCCGGACGGCGAGGGCAGGAACTGGTAGTCCCAGGCGAAGTCGTTCAGGCGGCTGATGTCGTCGTCACTCCCCAGCGTGACTTCGACGGAGATCGGGCCGGGGCCGTACCAGCGGTAGGGGACGGTCCAGTTGCCGGGGATCAGGACGGAGTCGTTTCCGTCGGCGGCGGCGTCAATCTCCAGGCAGTAGGTGCCAGCAGTCAGGTTGTGGAAGGTGTACATGCCGTTGGCGTCGGTGGTGTAGCTCCAGCCGCCCGTTCCCGGACATGCCCCAGCGCCGAGCCGGACGGTCACGCCCTCGATGCCGGTTTCACCGGAGTCGAGGATGCCGTTAGCTTCCATGCCACCGTCGGGCATGATGACGCAGCCCGGAGGTGCGACGTCGGTCGACTCATACGGGACGGCGCACTCGTCATGCCAAACGTGCCCGGCGATCGCGCCGTGGCCTGTCAGGGGAACGCCGATCCCTGGTCCGAGGGGGAGTTCCGGCTCCAACTCCATCGGGCAGAGCACGCCGGTAGTGTTGACGACGAAGGACCTGGTCTCTGATGGCGAGCCCGTCAGGTCATAGTCCAGGAGCGCGGAGACCCTCCAGTAGTAGCGTTCGCAATCATGCCATTCCTCCCACAGGCTCCAATACATCATGGGCGGATTCGCCTCATCCCAGGAGTCGACGCCAGCGCCGGCGGCGAAGCTCGGTGACCGCGAGAGATCCACACGGTACCCATGGGCCAGGAGGCAGCCGGTGGGTGCCTCCCAGTCCAAGTCCACTCGGAAGCCGGTTGACAAGACCTCGCCGCTCGCGCCCACAGCCGACACTGTATCCGTGACCATGGCTCCATCGGCAGGGCTCGTGAGTTCGGGGGCAGACGTGCTGGCGGGATCGGAGGGGTCACACATCGGACCAGTGCGGAAGTTGGCAGTGCCATAGTCCCCCTCGGTCGATCCGGAGACGGCGCGAATGGTCCACGTGTAGTCGGTTGCAGGCTCGAGGCGTACGGGCGGGGTCCAGGCCATCGAGCGGCCATCGACTGTCGCATCCTGGGTCTCGGCGCCTCCGTCGAGGCGGATGTGGAAGGCATCCGGCTCACAAGTTCCAGCGTAGTCCCAGGTCAGCGTCGGTGACAGGCTGTCGACGAAGGTCCCCCATGCCGGGTGCATGTTGATGGCGGCGGGCAGGTGGTCGGCATCACAATCGCTGCCAGCGGGGAGATTGCAGGCGGCCAGGCCCGCGGCCAGTAGCAGTACGACGAACGGGGCGAGGACTCTCGAACGCAGAAGGTTCCAAGATCTGGTGTCCATGCTACTCACTCCTTTGGCCAACTCAAGCCATCATTGCGGGCACGGCGTGCACTGGGCCGGGCACTGCGGCATGTGCTCGCAAAGGTTACCCGTCCAGCACCGGCAGCCTTGTGGGGGCGGCTCCTCCGTTGGGGTCGGTGTGGGGGTTGGCGGTGAAACCACGACCGGCACAGCACTCAGATCGCCGTAGATTTCCGCAACACTCTCGGCAATCCAGCACGGAATCTGTAGATCGGGCGGCTGGACCTGCCACCAATCGCCTTGAGCCAGACGGCCGGTGATCGGGACAACCTCGCCCTGAGTCAGGTGTGTGGCGATGTTGAACTGTGTTGATGGGCCCTGACGGCAATTGGCGTCCTCGCGCGCCATGACTTCGGGGCCAGGGGCGGGCGTGACGGGGGTGACCGTGATGTCGAGGATTGGGGTAAGGGTGATTGGCGCGGGTAGGTTGCCGCCCGCCGGGGCAGGCGCAGGCTGCGCCTCGGGCTGCCCCCAGTCGACTTGGACGAACGGCAGGCGGAGCATGAGGAATCCGAGTCCCATGCCAAGCAGGCCACCGATCACTATCCAAGGCAGGCTGCGCAGGCTCAGCGGTCGGCGGCGGATGATGACCGTGAAGGCGGAACCCCCGCCGCCGGCGATCAGGATCCACAGAAATGCGATCAGCGGAAGAGGTCGGAAGCAGATGCCAACGCCGGCGTTGCGGGAGAACTCGGAAGTGTTCCCGAGGCCATCAGTGCCCGTGGCGGTAATCACGTCGCAGGTACGGAGGCCAGGCAGCCCGGCACGGAACGATCCGTCGCTGCCTGCTGTCACCTCTGCGAGGAAGGTCTTGCCTTCGCCTGCGCCGCTTGGGTCGGGAGCGGCCAGGAAGAGCTCGACGGTGCAATTGGGGCAGGTCGTTCCGCTCACCGTCCCCGCTTCCACGCCCGCCAGGACGGGTGGCGCCATGTTCCCGTTGACGGCAGGCACAGGGATATGAATCCCCAGACCCCCGTTGGAGTAGATGGAGTTACGCTGGATCGTCAGCCGCAAGCCTTCTTCCGGAATAAGGGTGTCCGTCACCTCCACGCTTATGCCGTCCCCGCCATTCGAGTAGATGCTATTGCCGACGATCCTTGAGAGCGTGGCGTAGTCGGCCTCGACCCCTGTGCCGCTGTTGAAGGCGATGAGGTTGCCCGCGCCTGTCGACTCTGAGCCCAGCACAGAGCCCTCACCCGTGGCAAGCATGAGGACCCCCGTCCCGTTGGGCAGCGCCCTGCCCGCAAAGTCGACGCCGATGCGATTGTTCAGTACCTGGTTTCCAGGGCTGGTGATCTCGATCCCGAGCTCATTGGCGACGATGACGTTGCCTTTGTACATGTCGATTCCACCGACGCGGTTCCCGCCCTGGACGCGGAGTCGGATGCCGGTCCCATTGCCCACGGTATGCAGCATCGCGCTGTCCAGGCCGACCTTGTTCTCCGTCAGAACGTTGCCGGAGGACCACAGCTCGATGCCAGCCTCGGTATTGCCCATCACTGCATTCCGCTGGATCGTGTTGCCGCCGGCTGTCGCGTAGGCGAGCAGCCCCTTTTCGTTCCCACGGCGAGAGCTCGAGCCGGAGAGGTAGCCGATCTGGCTGTCCTGGATGGTCTGGCCTCGGGCGGTGATCAGAATGCCGGTGGTGTTGTTCGCGACACCGACGCCGCGGAGTGTGTTGTCCTCGCCATCGATCTGGATTCCCACCTGGTTGCCAATCGGCGCCAGGATGAGCCCCTCGCCTAGATAATCTCCGGCGACGACGCGATCGATGAAGTTGCCCTCGCCCTCGATGGCCAAGCCGGCCTCGGTGAACCCCAGGAAGCCCAGGCCGCGCACCGTGTTCTCGTCCGACGCCAGGATCATCCCGTAGCCGGCCAAGCCGAGGCCATGCAGATACACGGGCCAGCCGGGTTGCGTCGTGGCGTCGATCTCCGTTCCGTCGTCCCCTACGGCGACCGGGTCGAAGGTGCGCCCTTCCGGGGTGGCAAGCATGATCACGTAAGGTCCATCTCTGGGGATCGCGAAGGTGATCCGATCCGGCCCGGGGTGGACGAAGGCGGCCTGCTGCGCGTCCCAGAGGGAGCAGTGAGCGTCGCAGTGTCCGTCCCAGGTGTTGTCCGTGGTATTGACGACGTAGGATGATGCCTCTGCCGGGACGGCCGGGGCGAGACCGGCCAGGGCAAAGACCATCGCTGCCATCACCCGGATCCCTGCGCGCGTGGCTGGCCGCATTGAAGACATGCGCGAACGATCCGTGCCGGCGTTTATGGTTCTTCGCCGCAAGGCGAGGGAGATGCACGATGGCCGATGCGGGAGCATACGGAGAGACATCAGCGCATCTTGACCCATGGCGTCGCACCTCCTGACGGCAGATTCCCCGGTCCTCTCAGACTCCCCGCTAGTAGGCTTCACTGCGGGCACGGCGTGCACTGCGCCGGGCACGGCAATCTGTAGAGACGCTGTTGCCCGCCTATCCACATACAGCCTTCGGCGGGCGGTCCTCCTTCGGTGTGGATGCGGGCGTCGGTGGCGTGGGCCGTGCCCCCAACGGGCGAGGCTCGCTAAACTTGAAACGGGTGATCGTGGCCAGTTGTGACAACCAGCGCCGGAATGCGCCTATGCTGCCCAGAACCGTGGGGTTGAGGCGGGCAATCCACCTCCCCCTGGTCGGGCGTGGTAGCGTTGCGTGGCAACTTACAGTGTTGCTCAAGACAGCCGGCCACGCAAGGGGGGCGTGGCCGGCTGTAGCGGTCTCGCTTCAGCTGGCGCCGTCGGCCAGCGTGTGTTGTCAGGCGTTAGGCGAGCTTCAGCTTCACGAACACCCACGGCGCCAGGTACGCCACCCACAGGCCGACCAGGGTGTAACGAACGAAGCGCAGCGATTGCGGCAGGAAGCCCTCGCCTGAAGGCAGGATCATGCGCAGCCCGAAGTAGATGACCAGGACGCCTACTAGGCCGAGGGCAACGCGCGCCATCTTCGCCCACAGGCTGCCCGAGGTGCTGAACTTGTCCCAGCGGTGCAGCAGCACGGCGCCAGCGGCAAGGCCGAAGAGAGCGCCAGCCGACGAGACGACGTCCATGGCCTGAGGGTCGATCGTATCGTCCGGGAACGCGGCTGCGGACCGTGCGATCCACTCGTCGGGGACGATGCGATCGGCGGTGGCGTTGGCGGCCAGCGCGCCAGCCCCGATCATCGCCAGCGCAACAAGCAAGGGCACCAGAAGCTGCACGCCCAGGGGCTGCCGCACGATCCACGACGCGACTGGCTTCTCCAGCCACAGGAACAATGCCAGCAGGATGCCGCCCACGATCCAGCCGGCGAGCACGTCGGATGGGAAATGGACTCCCAGGTACAGGCGCGAGAGCGAGATCAGCAAGATCAGGATCCCCAGCCCAATGACCCACCCGGCGCGTTTCAGCCCGGCCGCCATCCGGCCCCACATTGCCATCGCGCTCTGCGCATGTCCGGATGGCAGTCCGTACGAGCTCTCAAACGCGTACGGCTTGACGCTGTCGCTGACCCAGAACGGGCGCGGCCAGCCCACCAGGATCTTCAGGATGCTGTTCACGCCCGTGCTGGTGAGCAGCACCATCCCGATGCGCAGACCGAGCGAAGCGTCGATGCACCATACAAAGGCAGGCATCACCAGCATGAAGAACTGTTCGGTGCCCAGGAACGAGAGCAACTTCGCAGGAGTGACGAGAAACGAGCCCAGGGATTGCACCCAGACGACGACCGGAGTTCCCCACAGCAGCCAGGTGTCCATGTCAGGCGCCTCCTACCACGCCCCGTTCACTCGGGGGTTCAGGTTCGATCTCGACCTGTGTGCTCGGCGCGAAGGCCGCGCAGAGCAGCAGGCCGAGGGCAATCAGGCCGATCCCTACAGGATAGGGTAGCTCAGGCGAGCGCGCGAACAGCAGGCCGGCGACCGGAGCGGCGGCCATCATGCTTGCGGAGGCCACGGCCTCATTGGCGCCAAACGCCAGCCCGAGTTCAGCCGGGTCGACCAGCCCGTGAATCGCGGCTGTCTTGCCTTGCCACAACGCGAGCGCAGCACCGGCCACCAGCGCCTGGCCGATGAGAAGCCCGCGCTTGGCCTGCAGGCGGCCGAGGGCCAGGTTGAAGACGACCACACCGAGTCCGGTGAATGCGGCGAGTAGCCCGATCTGGCTCACGCTGACCGCGTGCACATCCTGCAGGTAGTTGGGCGTCAATGGCCAGGCAAGATACATGGCGAAGTTGACCAGGAAGACCAGCACGAGGAATCCGCCCAGTGGGCGATTGCCGAGCAGCGCGCCATAGCGGTGACCGTCGTGTGCCGGCTCAATCGGCTGCGGGCGGATGAGTAGGATCAGCACCGTTGAGATGACAAAGATCCCCGTCGCCATAACGTAGACCGAGCGCAGGCCGAACTCTTCCGCCCACTGCCCGCCGAAGACTGGGCCTAGGATTGCCCCGGCGGAGAAGCCGGCGGTCACTGTGGTGAGCGCTCGCGCCGGCGACCAAGCCCCGCGCGCCTGCGTGATGTAGCTCGACATCGGAGACATCACGAACACGGTGAAGGAGTACAGCACCAGTCCGGCGACGAACAACGGCAGGCCGCGTGCCAGCGCCATCATGCCCGAAGCGATCGTGCCCACGCCCCACGAGGCGATCATCAGGCTCCTGCGCCCGACATGATCTGCCAGCGCGCCTGCAGGCAAGTGCGACACCATCATCCCGAAGGCCGCC
>JAPLGR010000641.1 GCA_026390045.1 Chloroflexota bacterium
ATTGATGAAGCACACCTCTCGCCGGAGTGGCTGCTCAAGGGAATCGAGCGCTTCGTCGCCGAACGCGCGAGGCGGCTGGAACGTCTCAAGGCCGACGTTGAGGCCGCGAGGGCAGGATAGGCTTCGGAACGGAAACCGCACTCGGACCGACCTGACGGGCAGCAGGGGCTACCTGTCAGGTCGGTTTGCCTTTGGCCGAGGGTAGAATCGAACCCGCAGGGGCTGGCGCGGCGAAAGCGCGGCCAGGCGCCTGCGGATACGCGAGGAGACGATGCGCGACATCCTGCTGGATGTGGAACGATGGCTCGGTGAGGGAAAGGCCGTGGCCGTCGCGACGATCATCAAGACCTGGGGCTCGGCGCCGCGCTCCATTGGTTCGAAGATGGCAGTGTGCAGTGACGGGGCGATGGCCGGATCGGTCAGCGGCGGATGTGTGGAGTCCGCCGTTGTGCAGGAGGCACTCGGCGTGCTGAAGGCCGGCAAGCCCAAGCGACTGCACTACGGTGTGACGGATAAGGACGCGTGGGAGGTAGGACTGGCGTGCGGCGGGGAGATCGACCTGTGGGTTGAGCCGTTAGCGCCATGGCGGGTTCGAAGCGCCGGCGGTACGAGTCCGTTTGACGTCCTCGTTCAGGCGGTGCGCGATGAGCGCCCGGTCGTGCGCGCGGTGGTGCTGCGGGGCGGCGATCTGCTTGGAGATGAGTCTGCTGTCTTCCCATGGGGCGCCGAGCCCGCCGGCTCGATGCCCGACGGACTGTGGGAGCAGGTGCAGGCTGAAGCGCAACGGCTGCTCGGCGGCGGTGTTCCGGAGACGCGTCTCCACACGGTGAAAGGCGAGCAGATCGAGGTCTTCTACGACCTGATGCTGCCCGCACCAACACTGGTGATCATCGGCGGCGTGCACATTGGGATCGAGCTTGCCAGGCAGGCGAAGTTGCTGGGGTTCCGGGTCGTGGTCGTTGACCCGCGGCGCGCGTTCGGCAATGCCGAGCGGTTCCCGATGGCCGATTCGGTCCTGCAGGCATGGCCGGCAGAGGCGCTGGCCTCCTTCGGGCTGAACCCATCAGTGGCGGTGGCGGCCGTCTCGCACGACCCGAAGATTGATGACCCGGCGTTGATCGCCGCTCTGCGCAGCCCGTCGTTCTATGTCGGGGCACTCGGGAGTGCGGAGACCAACCGGCAGCGTGTCGCGCACTTGAAGGAGGCGGGGCTGACGGCTAAGGAGCTCTCGAGGCTGCGCGCCCCGATTGGGCTGGATCTGGGAGGGCGCGCTCCGGCCGAGATCGCGCTGGCGGTGATGGCAGAGATCGTCGCCGTACGGGCTGGCTCAGCGCTGTCATCCCGAGAGAGCACGCAGCAGCATCTGAACGCGGGTCTGGCTTGACCTGTTCTGGCACGCCGCTCAAGGTTGGGCGTCTTGGTCGGGGCCAGGCAAGCAGGCGGCAGATGTTTCGGGTATCGGGTCTTCTCCAGCGTAGCTTAGGTCAGGGAGGAGCCCATATGATGTCCCGAAGTAGAGGTCAAAGATGACGCGGAATGTGTTGACGGGTGTGATGCTCGGGTAGATGGCTTCCCCCCCACCATCCGGCAGGTAGTAGGCATTGAGGATACTGAGAAGCCCCGAATCATCGCCCGACCTATACACACCGGTATCTCCTTGGATAACAATGATTGGTGGGGTGGTCGATTCGGCCAGGATTGTCTCCACAATCCCCAGCACCCGACGATTCACAAACTGGACTTCGTGGACATATCCGATGCGCGAATACTCGTCACTGATTCCACCCCCAAGCCTTCCGCGGTAGAAGCCTGGATCTGGCTCGATACTTCCGTCGGGCGCGAAGACATGTGGCGGATGGGGGATCAAGACATGGGCAAACGTGAAAGTAGGCTCGGGGATGGAAGCGACCTCTGGCAACTGGTCAAGGATGAGGAGCTGCCTTTCGATATGGTCTTGATAGGGGTAGTTGACCAGGTCGGCATAGGGGTTGAGGTACTTCTGGCGGGCGTCGGTCAGGGCCAGGATGGCAGTGGTCTTGACAAAGAGCGCCTCGTACTCGCCAAGCCTCTGAAGGTCCAGTGCATCCCGCCCCGGACCGAGATAGTAATCGGCATCCGTAACCCGTGTCCACTCAAAGCCTGTTTCGAAAGCGACAGTCCGATAGCCTAGGCGCGAGAGACTGCTGCGGACGGTACTCTGCTTGATTAGGCTTGAGTAGTCGTCCTTGCCGAGCTCTGGTTTCGAAAGCCGCCCGGCAATCTCGGGCAGGTAAGCGAGATTCAGCGAAGACGCAAGGGATGTTTGCGTCGCCCCGTAGTTGCTGCGACTGCACTCGGCCACGACGAAACCCATATGGCGCAGATCATCGAGGAACGGTTCGTTGTCGTAGCCATACCACCGCTCGATGATGTCCTGGCGGGAGTACGTGTCTAAGATGATGTAGTAGACATCGGGGAGAGGCGTCTCGGGCGTTCGGGAAAGTGCCTGCACGGACGACGTCAGGTCAATGGCGGCCTGGGTGCTACGCGTGAGGCTGAGCTGGAAGGCGCCGATGCTCAGCACGGGCATCGCCAGGGCAGCGATGGAGGCCACATTGAGAGCCTGCGTGATGCTGCCGGAGGACTTGAGGCGTCGTGTAAGCCACCATAGGCCGGCGCAGAACAGGCAGAGGTAGATGGGTAGAAGATAGCGGTGTCTGCCGATGCTCACCCCGAGGACCGCGTGAGGTTCCAATGCTTGGTAGACATGACCGTAGGAGAAGAAGAGGACCGTGAAGAGGGTGGCGGCCAGGGCCGCCCTGCACGTGTCACGCAGTATCAGTCGGAAGGCGAGATAGGCGGCGGTCACGAGCAGGATGGATGCCGCGGCCGGCCGCAGGACGACGGAGGCCTCAACCTCTCGGATGTTCTCACTGAGCAGAGCCAAGGAGGGGTAAACCGCGAAGAGGAGCACGTAGACCGGGATCCGTCTCAACATCCGCTCTGCCTCACGTGTAGTGTTGAGCAAGCTTCCTTTTGGAAGCTATGCAGCGCATGGTCTTCGACGTCGTCGGCTAGGGCTGGCCGTCGACTGCCCAGAGACCGTACCGATTCTACCAGGCCGGAACGGGGTCAAGTCTCCGCTCGAGGACCTTTCGACGAGGCAGGCAGTTGCTGCGTGTCATGCAGGTTGTGCCCCGGCGCAGGTGCCGCTGGACGGCAAGGTTGTCCCTGGGAAGGGCTGCCGTCAGGGTAGGCAGCGGACGGTGCCCTGTCCGTCTCGCTATGCCACGCCGGAATGCTTGCAAGGCACGATTCGCGCGTCGTGGAGATGGCGCTCAAGGAGCAGAGCCTGATCCTCGAAGCCGTGCCGCTGATAGAAGCGCAGCGCGTCCTGATTCGAGATCATGACGCTGAGGGACACCTCGGCGCAGCGATGGGCGCGTGCGCGCTGAATGGCTTCCTGCAGCAAGCGGGTCCCGAGGCCGCAGTTGCGTTCGGCGGGGTGGACAACAAGCTCATCGACCAGGCACGAGTCGGCCGCGTGGTACAGGCTCGGGCGAAACGTGAAGCTGATCATGCCGAGGACAGTCTGACCTCGGACCGCGAGAAGGGCGTGGGCGCCGGGGGAGCCGAGATAGTCCGCGACATAGGCGGGCGTGATTGGGGAGTGCTCTTTGAGCTCTGCCGCCAGCGTTGTTACCAGGCCGGCGATCGCCTCGGAATCACTCCCGTCGGCCAGCCGCACGGAGATCGCATCCGCCTCAGACATCTCCATCCCTATTGAGTGCCCCGCGAGAGTTCGAGGAATGAAGAGGGGGCTGAGCCGCCCCCTCTTCCTGAATCACATCGTCTGCAAGACCGGCCTACGAAGCCGCGCGGACGAAGTACTTCGGGTTGAGCGGCTCGCCGGTAGCCGTCCGGACGTGGCTCGCCCAATCCTCTTTCGCGCCGGGCTTGAAGACGCGCTCGAGCAGCCAGCGGCCGGCCTTCTTCTCTCCGACGATCCCGCCGGCCGTGCGCCTGATCCGGTCTTCAAACTGATGCGCCACCAGGTAGCCGAGTTCGTAGTTCTGGTAGTACACCGGCACCGTGGCAATGTGGATCTTGGCCGCCCAATCGGGTTGCTTGCGGCCCTCCGGCCGCCGCACCATCTGGTAGCGCTCGACGAGATCCCACCACAGCGTATCCAGATCGCGCTCCGGGTCGGCGTACATCGCCAGCTCGAAGTAGGTCATCACCAGGCACCAGCGGGTGAAGATCAATCGCTGGGCGCGTTCGTGGTCGCGCATCGGCGCAGACAGGCGGTTGGCCTCTGGCTTGGACAGCCCGAGGATCCCGGTGAGCCAGGCGGGGTCAGAGGTCAATCCGCCCATCAACTGGGCGATAGCCTCGGTGGAAAGCGTGTGCGCCGGCTGGCGCAGCATCCACGGAAGATCGCGGTCGATGTACTTGTCGTACACGCCGTGGCCTAGCTCATGCAGGATCGTGGACGCCCAGCGCTTGGTGGGCACCAGGTTGTTGAGCGTGCGAACGTCGCCTTCGCGATCGATGTGAATGCAGAACGCGTGCTGGTTCTTGCCGGGCCGCGCGTACAGGTCCGAGCGGGCCAGGATGTCGCGCACCTCCAGGCCGAGGCCATCGTAGGTGGCCGTGGCCAGCGCCACCAGGTCCTTGCCCTCAAACAGCCCATCCATGTTGACATGGCCGAGCGGCGGGACCTCCTGGAAGAACCGGTCGCCGTAGTGCCACGGACGCAGATCGGCGCGATCGACGCCGAAATCCGTCGCCCGCAGCCCGTCGATCCGGTGCTTGAGCTCCTGGTACGGCTTGCGCGTGGCTGCTTCGAGGTCGGCGAACAGGCTGAGCAGCTCGTTCTCATCGATCTCGTCGAGCGTCAGCGAACGCTGAAAGTGGTCGCGGAAGCCCTGTGCGCGGGCGGCGGCATTGCGGACGCGCGCCAGCTGCCGCACGGACTTGGCCACCTGCGCGCCGACCTGCTTGGAAGCTTCCCAGGCCTCGCGCACCTCGGCTGAATCCTTGCCCTGGTGCAGAATGGCTTCGATCTCGTTGTCGTTCAGTTCCTTGCCGCCGACGCGTCCTCGGAAGTTGACGTACTTGGCGGTGGCCTCAGATTCCAGGCGGGTGAGCTCGTCGATCGTGGCATCATCCTGCTGATTGCTGGCGGCCGAGAGGTAGACCAGCTTGAGCTGCCGGGCGAGCAGGGGATCCTTCGCTGCCCGCGCATCGTACATGCGCTTGGCCTGGGAATAGCGTTCGCGATCGGCCCAGTAGCGCATCCAGGTCGCCTGAGCCTCCTGGCTGCGCTGGATGGCCTCGGGGGTCCCATTAAGTGCTGCTTCCCACTCGGCCAGCTGATACGCTTTGTCGAGCGGGCGGACGGCCTCAACGGTGTCGTGCACAAAGGATTCCACGGACTGCGTCACCTGGTCCTCCTGGCGGGAAGGGTCTGATCTCGGTTGGGGACGGGAAGTATAGCACTCCGATACCGCCGGGCGGCGGTTGGCCGGGCCCCAGCATAGGGACCGACGTCCTCGTCCGCCCGCCGGGCAGCCGTGCGATAATGTCCGTGATGGATATGTGGAAGGGCGGAGACAGCTATGTCCGACACCCCTGATGTGATTCCGATCCTCAAGGAACGCCGGCTTCTGCTCGGCGTGTGCGGCTCGATCGCCGTCTACAAGGCCGCGGACCTGGCGTCCAAGCTGACCCAGGCCGGCGCACAGGTCGACGTCCTGATGACCGAATCGGCCACCCGCTTCGTCACGCCGGTGACGTTCCAGTCGGTAACCGGCCGGCGCGCGTGGACCGATGCTGACCTGTGGGGGCCCGAGGCGCACGTGCTTCACGTGGGCCTCGGGCAGGCGGCTGACTTGCTGGTGATCGCCCCGGCAACGGCGACGACGATCGCCCGGCTGGCATACGGCCTGGCAGACAACTTGCTGGCGCTCACGGCACTGGCCGTGCGCTGCCCTGTGCTCGTGGCGCCGGCC
>JAPLGR010000047.1 GCA_026390045.1 Chloroflexota bacterium
ATTGGCTTTTCGGCGCCGGGGAGAGTTATACGAGCGCCATTCCGGAGCCTTTCTCCTTCATTCCCGAAGGACAGCGGAGCATCGCGCTGGCGGATGGCAGCATCAGCAGCCCGTTCCTGGAGATGTTCGGCCGTCCCGCTCGCGATACCGGCCTGGAATCCGAACGCAACAATAATCCCACGGACGCGCAGCGGCTGCACCTGCTCAACTCCACTCACGTTCAACAGATGATCGAACGCAGCGGGCGGTTGCGCCAACTCGTCCAGGCCAACAGGGGGAACCCCCGCTACGTGATCCAGTCCATCTATCTAACCATTCTTTCCCGTTACCCAACGGAGACTGAACTGGCCGCCGTGGAGGACTACTTGAAAACCGGCGGAGGGAACGTTCAAGGGGCCGCGGTTGATCTGGCATGGGCGCTGATCAACACCAAGGAGTTCCTATACCGGCATTGAGCCGGTGATGCCGTTCGCGGAGCGGCCCGAAGAAAAGAGAGGAAACAGCGATGAGCGAGCGGAAGACCGGATGTGTCATTACCCGGCGCGAAGCATTGAAATGGGGTCTTTTCGGGGTGGCCGGATTGACGCTCCTTGATTGTGGCATCGTCCTGGCAGAGCCCGCGGAGAAACAAGCGCGGGCCAAGGCGGTTATTCAGATCTGGACGTGGGGCGGCCCGGCACATCTGGACACGTTCGATCCCAAGCCCGGCGCGGGTCGCGACTATTGCGGTCCTCTCAACAACCCGATCCCCACCAATGTGGACGGGATACAGATCGGCGAGCTGCTTCCGCTGCTGGCGCGGCAGGCCGACAAGTACTCCATCATCCGCAGCATGACCCACGGCGTGAACGCTCATGAAACGGCGTCGTATATGGTGCAGACCGGACGCAAGCCGGACAGGCTGGTCTATCCAAGCGCCGGGGCCGTTGTATCATTGTTCAAGGGATACGACCACGGGTACAAAGGGCTGGTCCCGCCCTATATCGTCTTGACCGAGCCTCAGGGCCGCTTCTCCGAGGCGGGTTTTCTGGGGCAACGGTACAAGCCGTTCGCCACCGGCGGCGATCCCAGCAAGCAACCCTTCGCCGTGGAGGGGATTGTTGCGGAAGGGATCTCCGACGAGCGCCAGCGCAGCCGGCGCGAGCTGCTGCATGGGCTCGATTCTCTGGGGAAGGCGATGCCGGCGCACCCGCACTTCCAGCGGCTTGACCGCTGCGAGGCGAATGCGTACGATCTGATGTTTGGCGACACCAGGAAATTGTTCGATCTGTCGGGGGAAAAGGACGAAAGCCGCGAGCAGTATGGCCGCAACACGTTTGGCCAGTCCTGCCTGATGGCGCGCAGGCTGGTCGAGAGCGGCGTGCCCTATGTCACCATCAACTACAAGGGGTGGGACACCCACAAGCAGCACTTCGAGATCATGCGCCGGAAGTTGCCGGAACTTGACAAAGGCATGTCGACATTGATCCAGGATTTATCGGAGCGCGGCCTGCTCGACAGCACGATCGTATGGTGGGGCGGAGAGTTCGGGCGAACCCCGAGAATCCAGTGGGAGGCGCCCTGGAACGGCGGCCGGGGGCATTACGGCAATTGCTTCTCGGTGGTAGTCGCCGGCGGAGGGTTCAAGGGTGGGCGCGTCGTCGGAGCCTCGGATGCGAAGGGTGAGGAAGTGGCGCAGCGTCCCGTGCATCCTCCGGACCTGATCGGCAGCATCTACGAGTTGCTCGGCATTGATCCCGATGGCCCGCTGCCCAACCCGCTGGGATTGAAGGTTCAGGTCCTGCCGGTGGCGGGGGACGGCGAGAAGAGCGGCGGCCGCCTCAAAGAGATCATGTGAACCCGGGAGGATACCCATGCCAGTATCCAAACCTCTAATG
>JAPLGR010000704.1 GCA_026390045.1 Chloroflexota bacterium
GCCGCGGTTCGGTGTCGGTGAGCTGCCGTGCGAGCTCGGCCAGCTCGCCGCCGCGACCGCCAAATGATGTGGGGGGTTGAGGGAGGTCGAAGCTCGGTGTTCGGACGAGGACGACTTCCCCCAGCTCGCCTTTGCGGATCGCCTCACACAACGCGCGGGTCGATTCGGTCGGCTTGATCCCCATCTCCTTGTGGAGGAGCGATCGGCATGACTCATACTCCGCTAGGGCATCAGCAAGCCGACCGGAGCGCGCCAGGGACATCATGGTGTATTGGTGGGCGCGTTCGTCGTAGGCGAAGTTCTCGAGCCAGCGGCGGGTGGACGTCAGTGCTTCGTCGAAGCGGTTTCGCAGCAGCGCGTCGGCGGTCAGGCTGTGGAGTGACTCCAAGACCAGTCTCTGGAAGCGTTCCTGTTGCCACCCGCGCCAACTGTCAAACTCGGCCGAACCGGCGACATCGAAGCCCCGGAGGAAGGGCCCGCGGTACAGGTGCACCACCAGCTGGTACTGACCGGCGGCCGAGGCCCGCTGTAGCTCGGTGGCATCGACCGTAACCCGTGCCTGCTTCGCGACCGAGACTGTCTCTCGGCCAATGTCCACTAGGTCGCCACAGTAGGCCTTCAACTTGGACAACTCGACGCGTAGGCTTGTGGTCGCCGCCTGCTGTGACGTCTCCGGCCAGAAGAACGCCGCCAGCGACGCCCGCGCCTGCGGCATCCCTTCCACGAGCAAGTAGATTAGCAGGGCCCGCGCCTTGTGCGAGGTCAGGTTGCCAAGAGGCCGGCCCGAAGCACCGATCTCCAATCCGCCCAGGGTTCAAACCTCGTAGCTCATGCCCTGCCGCTCTGGCTTTGCCATTGTCGCCACGGCCCCGTTAGCGATCCGTTCACGATCCGATCGCGCGCCAGCCGTATCATCGCGCCAGAAGCGAGGATCTGCATTGCGCCGGGATTGGCCGCGGCCAGCGCAGACCCCGAACCCCAAGGAGGAAATGCTATGTCGTTCAAGACGCTCATGATCATGAAGGCCGTAGTCTGTCTGATGTTCGGTGTGCTGCTGGTGTTCTTCCCGCGATGGTTGCTGGGGCTGATGGGCGCCTCCCTCGACGCCGCGGGCACCTACCCGGCGCGCGAGTATGGGGCGGCGTTCTTCGGCACGCTGATGCTGACCTGGTTCGCCCGCGGGGCCGGCAGCAGCGAGGCGCGCCGGCCGATCCTGTTGGACCTGCTGGTGTACGACGCGATCGGTTTCGTCGTGACGACCCTCACCGTGCTGTCAGGGGTTCTCAACTGGCTCGGGTGGGGAATCGTTGCCGTCTACGCGTTCTTCACCGCCGGGTCCGCCTATCTGCTGGCCCGCAAGACCTGAGGGAGGGCCGGGACCGTCGGGAGACTGCGGGGGCTGTCAAGGGTGGCGCTTGCCGGGCTTGAGCCGCCGGTGGTTCGGAGGCTGAGCAGAGCCCTCACCCAGGCGGCCCCCGCGAAATGCATATCAACCAGCATGTAACAGCTTGCTCAGCCGCGGGCTCGCCCCGCACCCTTGGTGCAGGCACCGTCTCTCGCTGCGAAAGGGATGACATGGGAGCCGCAACGCGCCAGATGTCCAACAGGAGCCCGTCAGCATGATCCCGTCGTATCCTCCGCCTCAGCGTTTGGAATTCGGCATTTGGATGCCTCCACTCCCGTCATGGCCTGTCCTGCGCATGCGCGCGGAGCTCATCGAGTCACTTGGGTTCGACAGCCTGTGGATGGCTGACCACTTCGTCAATCCCTTCGCGCCGGACACCGCCTGGATGGAGTCTTGGACTCTGTTGACGGCTCTGGTCGGATGCACACGACGGGTAGCGATCGGCAGTCTGGTCACGAACATCATCTACCGTCATCCGGCAGTCATCGCCAGGAGCGCTCTCTCCCTGGATCACATCTCGGACGGCCGACTGATCCTCGGGCTGGGCGCCGGGTCCGCCGACGACCCAAGCCACGCCATGACGGGCGTGTCACCCTGGTCTCCAGCGGAGAGGGTCGACCGCTTGGAGGAGATTCTGATCATTGTCGACAGCATGCTGCGGCAGGAAGAGACGAGCTATCGCGGCCGTTACTATCAGGTCGAAGGCGCAATCATGAACCCTCGACCGATCCAACAGCCAAGGCCTCCGCTGCTGGTCGCCGCTCAGGGGCATCGGACGCTGCAGCTCGCCGCCCGGTTCGCCGATCGCTGGTGCACGATGGGAGACCTGCGGTCCAGTTGCGGGGACGTTGCCCATGCCACACGGGAGATGAATGATGCCCTGACCGGTCGCGCCCGGTCTCTGGGACGGGATCCACATACGATTGGGCGGGCCTTCTGCGTCGGCTGGACTCGGGAGCGGCCATTCGATGGCCTGGGGGCCTTCCAGGACTACATCGGCCCCCTCGTCGAGGCTGGGATCACCCAGTTCATGTTCGGCTTCTGGGAGGATGAGGATCTCCAGCGAACGGCGCCCATCCAGCACGTCCCCAGTGCGCAGACGCTCGAGTGGCTTGCCCCCGTCGCCGTCCCCAGTCTCCGGACTTGGATTGCGGCCTAGTCCCGGGAACGAAGCCGGGGCGAGCGCGCGACCCTCACCAGGAGGAGTCGGGCAGTGGCAGACCGAACGCGCGGATGTCGTACTCGCACATTGCGGGATTGATGTCGGCTGAAAGCGGCATGTCAAGCGAGAATTCCACGCCCGCTTCAGCGGGCGGCGGCGCGAGCTCCAGCCAACGGGCGGATTGTGGCTCGCCGGTTGTGGACCTCAGGCTGACGAAGATCGCGGCGCTCCTGAGAGGGACAGAGTCAGGGTTGGAGACCGTCCCCCTCAGGAAGATGCTGCTGCCGATCGCCTCAAGCTGGTGGATGGACACTGGAAGGATGACGGCCCCACCCGTGTTGAGGGGAACGGGTTGCGCGTCAAGATACGCCTCAAGCGTGACGTCGGCGATTTCGATGCCTCCCGACTCGAGCGCCGCCTGCAGGCCGGGGAATCGATCAGCGGCAAAGGTGAGGGTTTCTCCTGGCTCAAGCGGGATGATGGACTGAAGTATCTCCAGGCTGATCGGCCGGCCGGCCGCGCGCACGGCGATCGCCACTTGCGGAAGGACCGGCGCATCACCCGCGTTGCGGATTGCTCCGGTGGCGAAACCATTCCCCTGGCTGGTGACATGCCAAGTCGGGCCGTCGGTGACGACCAGGGGTATTTCGCTCGCAGGGTCGACGGCGGAGACGGCGGTGAAGACCTCGAAGCGCGTCCCAGGGGTCGCGCCGGACGCCTGCGCGATCCACGGTAGGCTGCCGGACTGCGGCAGGATGGCTCCCGGGACGCTGGCGACTGCAAGGCCGGCCAACGATCGATCCGTGGCGCGCCAGACGATGACCACATCGTGGACGCGCACGGGACGCGTGTCTTCGCACTGCACGGTCCCGCGCACAAAGACTTCGTCGGGTGCTTGCGTTGTGTAGACGGCTCCGAGGCTAGTGCTTGCGCCAGCCGCGGATGAGAACTGGAAAGACTCCAGGCTCGCGCGGACTTCCGCCGGGGACTCGGCCTGCTCCAATCGCGCGATGAATGGGCTGGCCGCCCCTGGTTGTAGGACCGAGAGCGGGAGCGGGGCCGTCGCCTCGCTGGTCGCCGTCCCGGCTGCATCAACGAGCTCAACGCAGACGGCCACAGACTCAAGCGCCGAGGACGACTCATTGTGCGCCATGCCGAGGACGATCCACTCGTCTTCGTCATCTCCATGGCGCACGACGAGGTCCGTGAATGTGACCTCAGGCAGCGGCCCGGCTGGGCTTGTGGGCAAGGCTATCGTGCTGAGGGGAGCCGCCGGCGAGGTCTCCCGGGTACCCGATGCGGTGGGAGCCGGGAGGCAGCCCGCCAGGCCTAAGCTGACCAGGAGATACAGGCGTGCTAGCTGAAAGGCGCGCTGCATGTCAGAAGGATAACGCATTCCGTCGCGGTCTGAATGGAATGTAATGCGGGCCGGAGTCTCCAGCCCGCACTCAACGTCTGTGGACGACTATCTCAGGTTGCACCCTTCGTCTGGTTGGTCAGATAGTCCTCGAGGCCCATCTGATCGACCTAATCGAGTTGCGCGGGGGCCTGAAGCCACGACGGGTCAAGCTACCCCTGCTCGCGAGCGGCACTTGATCAATAGACAGGCAAGCTTGGGTCAACGTCACGCGCCCAAGCATTGATCCCGCCGTTGAGGTGGCGCACCTTGCGGAACCCCGCGCCGGCCAGCAGCTCGAGGGCACGTACCGAACGCACTCCGGACCTGCAGAACACGACCATCTCCTGGGCGCTGTCCAGCTCGTGCAAGTGCGAAGCCAGCGAACCGAGAGGGATCAGCTGAGCGCCGGGAAGGCGTGAGATCTCGAGCTCGTGCGGCTCGCGCACATCGATCAAGTGCACGTGCTTCCCGGCTTGGAGTTCCGCCGCCAGCGCGGCAGGTTCCACCTCCCACTCGCGCGCTAATGGTCCCCCTTGGTGCTCATGGCCGGGCGCGCTGCAGAATGCCTCGTAGTCGACTAGCGCGTGGATCTCGGGTTCCTCGGAGCAGATGCGGCAGCGTGGGCTCTTCTTCAGCCGGATCTCCTCGAACGAGGCGTCCAGCGCGTCAACCAGCAGCAGCTTGCCGATCAATGGCTCGCCGATCCCGAGCAGCAGCTTCAGCGCCTCGGTGGCCTGCAAGGTCCCGATGGTCCCGGGGAGGACGCCAATGACCCCCGCTTCGGCGCACGACGGTACCAACTCAGGGGGTGGGGGGTCCGGGAACAGGCAGCGATAGCACGGACCCCGGTCCGCCCAGAAGATGCTCGCCTGGCCCTCAAAACGAAACACCGATCCGTACACGTCTGGCTTGTGCGTCAGCACGCAGACATCGTTGACCAGATAGCGCGTGGGAAAGTTGTCGGAGCAGTCGATGATCAGGTCATACGGTGCCGCAATGCGCAGGGCGTTCCCCGAGGTGAACGGCTCGTCGTATGGGTCGACACGGATGCAGGGGTTGAGATCGAGAAGCCGGGCGCGCGCTGAGTCAACCTTGGGTTGACCGACGGCTGACATGCTGTGGATCACCTGCCGCTGGAGGTTCGTCGTGTCGACGCGGTCGCAGTCCACCAGCCCGATGCGACCAACACCCGCGGCCGCCAGATAGAGCGCCACGGGCGAACCAAGGCCTCCCGTCCCAATCACCAGCACGGAGGACGCCTTGAGCTTCCGCTGACCCGCCAGCCCGACTTCAGGCATGAGCAGGTGCCGCGAGTAGCGCAGAATCTCCTCGTGGCTCAGGGAGTCTTCCTCAGGGGCTAGAGGCCGATGCGGCATGGGCTTTCCTCGCCACGCGGAAGGAGGGAATGCTCTCTCCGCCCAGCATTGTATCGGAGGCGGCTGTGATCCGCCCTGGTGAGTTCGGTGTGGGCCAAGTCCGCGCGCCGACGGCCATCGGTTTCCCACTCCGTCTCACGAGCCATCGTCTCTGAGACTATCCAATAGAGACCCTCTTTGTCAATCTACGCGACGTGTCCCGCATGACCGACCCCGCATCCCGCTGGGCCGATCTTGGGCGTCTGGGGAGGGATGTGGCACGGAGCTTGCTTGGGCTGGGGAGGATGCGGACCCGGCCGGGCCCGGGTTTCGGCTTGCTATAATGGCTCGAGAGGATTGACTGCGTGAACCTGACACCCGAGCGAACTCCGCTGCGCCCGCCAAGACGGCAAGCCAGCCCGTTGCTCCGCCAACTGGGTCGGCACCTTGCGGTGACGGCAGGAGTGGCGGCCTTGCTTGCCACCGTGTTCACCGCTTGGACGCCGGCGAGCCTGAACCCGGGCGAGCTGGCCAGCCGGCTGATCGCGGGGTGGGATGGCGGATCGGAATCAGGGCCGGTGGCGCTCGCGACGGAAGCTCAGGGCTTGCGGATCGGCATTGTGACCGGGCATTCCGGGCCGTACCCCGGGACCGGGGCCATCGATCCCGGCTCCACCTGTGCTGACGGACTGACCGAGCTCGAGGTCAACCAGTCGATCGCCGGCCTGGTTGCCGACGGTCTGGAGGGCGCCGGATTCCAGGTGGACCGCCTGGACGAGTGGGATGAGGACCTGACGGGGTACCGCGCCGTCGCACTGGTCTCCATCCACGTTGACTCGTGCGAGTGGATCAACGACCAGGCGACGGGGTTCAAGGTGGCAGCCTCCGTCGACTCGTCCATCCCCGATCGCGCGCAGCGCCTCGTGACTTGCCTGGTCGATCGCTACTCGCGTGACACCGGGCTGGCCTTCCATCAGGGCAGCATCACGCGCGACATGACCGAGTACCACACGTTCAACGAAATCCATAGCCAGACGCCGGCGGCGATCATCGAGACCGGCTTCCTGAACCTGGACCGCGAGTTCCTGACCGAGCATCCGGATCAGGCGGCACGCGGGATCGTCGAAGGCATCCTGTGCTTCGTGAACAACGAACCCGCCACGCTCCCGGGAGAGGCCACGCCGTGACGGACGCCGGCGGCGCCGCGCCTCAGGAGGCCCGCCGTGCTTTGCAGGCTGCACGGCAGGCCTTGCTGCGCGGCGACCGCGGAGAGGCCCGGCGCATGGCGCGGCTGGCCGCGCGGCTTTCGCCCCGATGGGACGCCCCATGGCTGATCCTGGCGGCTGTCTCTGAGCCGCGCGCCGGGCTGGCCTATGCCGTCCGCGCGCTGGAAATCAATCCGGGCTCGCAGGCGGCGCGAGGGGCAATTCGCTGGCTGATCAAGCGGCTGCCTCGGGAAACGCGCGCCGAGACGATCCGGGAGTTGCAGATCCCGGAGGGCCTGGCGGTTGAGCTTCTCTCCCCCGCCTCGCTTGTATCGCCGAAACGACTCGCGCCCGGGCTGCTCGTCACGGCGCTGCTCCTCGCCGGGGCGCTGGCGGTGTGGCTGACCAGCCAGCCCGCTGCGGCGACGCAGTCTCAGGAAACGCCTGAGCCCGTGGCGAAGGCGACCTTCACTCCGACTGCCACCGCCACGCCGACGCCTTCGCCCACGCCAACCATCACTGTCACGCCGACGCCCACTGCGACGCCGACGCCCACCGCGACGCCGACGCCGCGACCTGCGGTCTCGTGGACGTATTCGCTCGACCCAGCGGAGCTGGCAGACGAGGGCCGCTGGATCGATGTGGATCTCTCCGAACAGCGCGTCACGGCCTATGAGGGCACGAGCGTGGTGAAGGAGTTCCTCGTGTCCACCGGGACAAGCGCCCATCCGACGGTGACCGGCCAGTTCAGGATCTACGTCAAGCTGAAGTCGACGGCGATGGCCGGCCCCGGCTACTACCTTCCGGGCGTGCCCTTCACGATGTACTTCTACAAGGGCTACTCCCTGCACGGGACCTACTGGCACAGCAACTTCGGCGTACCCATGAGCCACGGGTGCGTGAACATGTACACCCCCGATGCCGAGTGGCTGTTTAACTGGGCGTCGGTTGGCACCCTGGTCAACGTCCACCCATGAGCGCGCGTACGCCTCCTCCCGACGATCGGATCTCTTCCGGGCGAGCGCCCAGGATCTCGCGGCGGGACTTCCTGCGGGTGGGCGGCGCATCGCTGATGGGATTGGCTCTGCCCGGCCTGAGGCAGGTGGGGCCGTACCGCTGGGAGGCGACGGAGGGGCAGTTCGGGCGCGTGCTGGTCGACGGGGCGCAGGTGCGCGTGTCCCCCTCGGCCGAGAGCGCGCAGGTGGACGTGCTGGCGTTCGATGATGTTGTGCGCGTCACGCGGGCCGTTGTCGGTGACGAGTGGCTGGGCTACAACCGAGTGTGGTACGAGATTCCGGATCTGGGCTACATCCACTCGGCGTGGGTGCAGCCAGTTCGCGATCAACCGCAGACCCCGATGCGGTCCGTCTCGCCGCGGGGGGTCCTCACGGAGATCAGCGTTCCTTTTGTGGATGCGTTCTCTGAGCCGGATGATGATTCGGATCGCCTGTACCGTCTCTACTTTGAAACGACGCACTGGGTGGCCGGCGCGGAGAAGGACACCGCAGGCCGGTGGTGGCACCGCGTCCACGACGATCGAGTCGGCGTGGACTACTTTGCGCCGGGGAGTGCGTTCCGGTTGGTCCAGCCATCCGAGCTGACGCCGATCTCGCCGACGGTGCCGCCCGTGGACAAGCACATCGAGGTCAGCCTGAGCGGACAGTTGATCAAGTGCTTCGAAGGGCGCCGCCAGGTATTCACCGCCAAGGTGTCGACCGGGATGGCGCTGGCCGACGGGTCCTTCTTCACTCCGGAAGGGGAATTCGATACGTTCCGCAAGCGTGCCTCGCGGCACATGCTGGCAGGGAACCGACTCAATGGCTATGACCTGCCCGGCGTTCCCTGGGTCACCTATTTCACGACGGACGGCTTGGCTTTCCACGGGACCTACTGGCATAATGAGTTCGGCGCCGCGCGCAGCCACGGCTGTGTCAACCTCGCCTCCGCTTCGGCCAAGTGGGTGTACCGCTGGACCATGCCGGTGGTGCCCCCGGACAAGATCGACATGTGGGCGGATGGCGGGACGAAGGTCGTGATCTCCCGCTAGGCGCAGACAACCGGGCCGCGCTGCGGCGCGATCGACAGGAGCATAGAAGCCGACACTCAGGCCCCTGCCATGAACGTGTTCTCACAGTTCCCCCCGATTCTGCAGGCGGTAGTGGCGACAGCTTTCACTTGGCTGATGACCGCAGTGGGAGCGCTGCCTGTGGTTGGATTGCGTGCGCCAAGCCGGCGCTTGCTTGACAGTATGCTGGGTTTCGCGGCGGGTGTGATGCTGGCGGCCGGCTTCTGGTCGCTCCTCGTGCCTGCGTTGGCGATCTCTGCCCAGCAGGCGATGCCGGCCTGGGCGCCGGTGGTGATCGGCATGACGCTTGGGGGTCTGGCGCTCTATGGCGCCGATCGCCTTCTTCCTCACCTTCACCTCGACTTCCCGATGGATGCTGTTGAGGGAGTGCCCACCGCCTGGAGGCGCAGCACACTCTTCCTCTTCGCGGTCACCCTGCACAACATCCCCGAGGGTCTGGCGGTGGGTGTGGCCTTCGGGGCGCTGGCGGCTGGGACATCGCAGGCCTCGCTGGCCGGCGCCATCGGACTGGCGCTGGGCATCGGGCTGCAGAATCTGCCGGAAGGGCTGGCCGTGGCCGTGGCCCTCCGACGCGAGGCATTCTCGGTGGGCCGCAGCCTGTGGTACACGCAGCTCACCGGTTTCGTGGAACTCCTGGGTGGTCTGATCGGCGCGCTTGCTGTCGTCTGGCTCCAGCCGCTGTTGCCCTATGCCATGTCTTTTGCGGCCGGAGCGATGCTGTACGTGATCATCGAGGAGCTGATCCCTGAGTCGCAGCTCGGCAGGGATACGAACCTCCCGACGGCAGCGGCCATGGTCGGGTTCATGGTGATGATGATCCTTGAGACCGGGCTGTAGCGTCTGGAGGATGCTCGATTGCCCTCGACTCCGCTGTCCTGCAAGGTGCGAGTCAAGCCAGGCAAGACGCTGGCCGTGCTGGGTCGGCAATGCGTTTGAAGACCGTCAGCTGAATCTCCTCCCCGAATCCCCCCAGGTGGAGCGGGGCAGGAAAGCGCCGGTGGCCCGCTTGCGCGTAGATGGAAGAAGCCCAGAATCGAGCTCACCCTCCCGTGTGCGCCCATCAGCCAACGCGTCGTGGGCGACTGAGGACATCGATGTTGCGACGTCTCTTCGCGCTTTCCGCTCCCGTCCTGTTGCTTGCTTGCAGCACGCTGAGCTCAGCTACATCGGCAGCGGTCCCTAGCACGTCAAGCGTTGAGCCGACACGGCTCTCGCCAACGGAGATCCCGGCGCCCACGGTTCCCCCGGAACCGACAGCCATCCCGGGCTGGCTGACGTATCACAACGCGATGATCGGATACTCCTTGTCCTGTGGGCCGCGGACGACGAGGGTGGTCGCTATGCCGGCCCGTGCGGCGTAAGCGGCATTGGTGTCTACGACATCCAGACCGAGCAGTCCCCGATCACGACTAATGGCGAAGCGCTGACACTGAAGACAACGCGGGTGTACGAGGTCGGCACGGACACGCTCGTCAACGAGTTCGGCAGCGTGAGCCTGTCCGATGGAACGCGCCTTAGCTTCATGAGTCACTGGCAGGAGCATGGGCTCACGTATGAGGACTACCTGGCCGATCGGGAAATCCTCCTGCAGGTCATGTCCTCCTATCGGAGCGATCCCTAGGCCGCCGCGCTCAGCGGCGACAACAGGCGGCTAGCACGCGGGAAGGTGGGGGTTTCTGGTAGGATTACTGCAAGGGCGCCGCAGCGCAAGGGTGAGTGTATGTCAGGGGCGTTGTTCTCGGGTCTGGTGGTGGACGAGTTCGATCGGTCGGTCGACGCGACCCTGGTCGGCGATGAGCCGTTCTACGTCGTCGATGATGACGGCTTCCGGCGCCACATCGAAAGCCGCTTTGTCGACCGGCAGGTGCTCGAGCAGATGCGTGCCATGATTCAGGGGAACGAGGAGCTGATCAGTGAGGGCACGATGAAGATGCTCGGGCAGGAGGACATCTTCACCAAGGCGATGATCGAGCACTCGCTGCGCAACGTCGACGAGCAGTTCGATCAGCTTCTGGCGCAGGGCCTTCCGGAAGAGGCGCGGGCCTGGTTGGGGATGCTGGGATTCCGGATTGTGATCGACGTACATGGCACCGTCGTGCGGGTCGAACAGCCCAGCGCGCCGGAGGAGCCGCCGGAATGAGGCGCCGGCTGTCACTGACAGGCGCTCGATGCCGGACCATGTGGAGGGATTGAGGTGGTGCGGTCTGACCACATCTTCGAGGTCGACGAGAGCACCTTTGAACCGGAGGTGCTGCTCCGCTCCCACGAAGTCCCCGTGGTGGTGGACTTCTGGGCTGCGTGGTGTGGACCGTGCCGGACGCTCGGGCCGCTCCTGGAGCGGCTGACGATCGAGGCGGGCGGGGCCTTCCGCCTGGCCAAGGTGGACGTGGACGCCAATCCGAACCTGGCGGCGCGCTATGGCGTGCGGGGGATCCCGGCGGTCAAGGGTTTTCGTGCTGGCACTGTCGTCGGGGAATTTGTTGGTGCACAGCCGGAGCCGCTCGTGCGCCGGTTCCTGCAGAACCTGGCACCGAGCGCGGAATCGATCGCGCTGGAGCGGGCGCGCAGCCTGCTCTCGACGCGTCATTGGCCGGAGGCAGAGCAGGCGTTTCGCTCCTTGCTGGACGAAGAGGGGAACAGCCCCGCCGCAACGCTCGGGTTGATCAAGAGCCTGCTGATGCAGGGCCACGGGGGAGAGGCCGAGGGGTTGCTGGATCGATTCCCTTCAGGTACGGAGTGGGTGGAAGCGGAGAAGCTGCGGCCGCTGGCGCAGGCCCTCGCGCTGGCGGAGGCCTCCGGAGCATCTCTCCCGGAGGAGCCACTGGAGGCAGCCTACATCCGGGCCGCCAGCTTAGTCGGGCGCGGCAACCTGCCCGCAGCAATGGATGGCCTGATCGATATCCTGCGCCAGGACAAGCACTTCCGCAAGGGAGCCGCGCGGCAGGTCCTGCTGGGCCTGTTCATGCTTCTAGGCGACGAAGATCCCCTTACGCGCCAGTACCGAGACGAGCTGGCCTCGATCCTGTTCTGACCCCGATCGCCGTGCCGGCCTACTCGCGGAGGTGTTCCTCCGGGTAGTAGTAGATTCGGTCGGCTTCGCTCTCAGGGAAGAGCTTCTCGAACGGCACGCCCTCGACGAAGGTGTGGTAAATGTCCCACACCTCGGTCGCCATCACCCAGCCAGCGCCATAACGCCGCAGGTCGATCGGCTGCGAGAAGCCACGCATCGTGAGCTCGTTCGGGTCGTGCGTCCAGTCGCTGGTGTAGTCCGGGTAGTAGGCCATCGCTAGGTCCCGCAGGGAGGCATACACCGGCGGTTTGCCGCGCAACTTGGCGTGCCGCGATTGTGATACGCAGCCGTACTTGCCCTGGCGTGTGTAGATGACCAAGTTGTGATCGAAGTCCTGTGGCGCTTCCAGCAGGATGAGCAGCGGATCGATCCCCTGCCGCCAGAACAGCGCAGCGGCGAAGATTGCGCCTTCGAAGCAATGGGCCTCCCGCCGCCGGAGGACCTCCACCGGGCCGCGGGCCGTCTCGCCGTCCGGCTCGAAGTTGTACTTCACTTCCTCGGCTAGCCTCCGGCAGATACTGAGGGTGTGCGCATTGTAACGCGGCCCGATCGGATGGCAGCCTGTCGACGCGGGCGATCTCAGCTCCGCTGGAGGAAGATAAGCGCAGCCGCCTGGGCGGCTGCGCGAGGTCGGTAGGACGGATCTGGCGGCAGAATCAGCTCGCGCCGCCGGGAGCCAGGATCAACGTGCCCCAGGTCGTCGGATTGAGCAGCTTGCGTGTGGCGACGCTGGAGGTCATTGACTGCTGCACGGCCGTGTCCGTCTGATCATCGTCCGAGATCGAGACCGCAAACCCGTACTTGGCGCCGGATACCGGCGTCACTCCTAGGACCGTCCACGGGATCTTGGCCTCAAGTGTGTAGCCGTCAGCCACCTGCTTGGCCTTCACCACGACGGCTGACAGGCTTCCCTCCAGACTCCGCGGGTACCAGCGGTACGCATTCGGCGCCACGGTGCCGAAGTTTCCGGCCGAGAGCCCGATCTGATAGTCATCGGAGGACAGGCTGGTGGAGGTGAAGTCGGTGGTCAGGTTGGCATCGAACTGGATTTCGATGTCGTCTCCCTTGTACATGTTGCGGCCGGAGGTGACCTGGATGTACTTGTCATCCCGCACCTGCAGCGCGACGTACAGGTTCGTCGAGTCGTATCCAAGGAAGACTGTGCCGGACAGGTCCGTGTCGCCGCTGCGCAAGTTGCAGCCATAGGTGCAGGCCGCCACCCCGTAGCTCACGCCGGTCCAGTCGCTGAGGTTGCCGTCGATCGCCGGAGCGACCGTCAGGTTCACAGCATTCATCGGCGTCCCGTTGGGGCGGCCGGCTGCAGGGTTGACGGTTGCCGTTGGCGCGCCCGGCGTCGTCCCCACGGTTGAGGTCGTTGTTGGCGTGAAGGTGACCAGTGCCACAACGGGCGTCTCTGTTGGCGGTGCTTCCGTCGGCGTGTCCGTCGGGGCGAAGATGGCGGTCAGCGTCAGGTTCGGCGTGGGCAGGGCGAACGGCGTGGGGGAAGTGGTGCCGGGAATCTCACACGCCAGTGTGGCCGCCGTCAGCGCAACCAGCATCAGGAGCACGATACGTCGGGTCATTTGGACCTCCACACGCAGGACGCCAGCGGGCCGGGATGGGTTCCCGACGCAGGCTTGTGGCAGTGGGGCGGGTGGGAGTTGAACCCACACGAGGTCGCCCTCGGGGGATTTTAAGTCCCCGGCGTCTGCCAGTTCCGCCACCGCCCCAAGCCGTACATTCTATCCCGACCGGCGCGTTCTCGAAAGCCGGCTATGGGCAGATGGTCTCGATGTCGCCAGCGGGCAACCACTCGAGCTCTTCCGTGCTCGACGCCGTGGGCAGCCAGACCCAGGCATAGAGATCTCCAGAACGCAGCGGCTGCATGGAGACTCCCTGGCCGGCGTAGGTCCACGAGCCTGGCGGCGTGCGCACGAAAGAGGCCCAGTAGGCGCAGTTGCCCAGCCCCTGGCACTGGCAGAGACACGACTCGGCCGGGTATGCGCACCCCCGCCCGTCGATGGCGCAGACCAGAGCTCCCATCAGATTGCGTTCGTCGAGTGTCATCGGGATGCCCGCCAGTTCGAGCAACTCCTTCCCGCTCACCTGTGCCGCCTCAAAGGTCACGCAGGTCTGACTGGCCGACCGGTCCGGGCCGATGATGATCAGCGCCGCCCGGCCTGGCTCCGCCGGCGCGGGCGAGTCGGTCGGAGCGCACGCGCTGAATAGGATCGGCATGGCGACGAGCCCCACAACGATCGTGCGCAGTCGACGCAAGTGACTGGATGGCACAGGCACGCTCCGGACCCTGGCGGCCCTCAATGCGAGATGGAACTGATTGTAGCGTGGATCGTTCGTCCAGCGAGGGGTGCCGCAGACCTGCATGCTATAATGCCGCCCGGAAGGACCCCAGGCATGTTCAAGAACCTCACCCGGCTGATTGGCGGCGATCCGGTCCGGCATCAGCTGGAACTCCATTCTCAGCGAGTGGCCGAGATCAATGCACTGGAAGCCGGGCTGCAGGCGCTGGATGATGGCGCGCTGCGCGCCCGCACAGGAGCGCTGCGCGCGCGTCTGGCGCAGGGCGAGACGCTGGACGACCTTCTGGTGGAAGCGTTCGCGCTGGTGCGCGAGGCATCGGTGCGCACGACCGGCCTGCGGCATTTCGATGTTCAGCTGATTGGCGGCATGGTGCTGCACGAGGGCAAGATCGCCGAGATGCGCACCGGCGAGGGCAAGACGCTGGCCGCGACGCTGCCGCTGTATCTCAATGCTCTGCCCGGGCGCGGCGTCCACCTGGTGACGGTCAATGACTATCTGGCCAGGCGCGATGCCCGCTGGATGGGGCCCATCTACCATTTCCTTGGCCTGAGCGTGGGCGTTCTGCAGGAAGCGGAGAGGACGGAGAACGGCCACAAGGCCTTCGTGTTCGACCCCGAACGCGTCTCCTCGCAGGAGGACGTCCACGAGCTACGAATGGTCGACCGCGCTCAGGCCTATGCGGCGGATGTCACTTACGGCACGAACAACGAGTTCGGATTCGACTACCTGCGCGACAACATGGCGCGCAGCCTGGAGGCGCGGGTCCAGCGCGGACACGCGTATGCCATCGTCGACGAGGTGGACAACATCCTGATCGACGAGGCGCGTACGCCTCTCATCATCTCCGGTCCCTCGCAGGAAGACCCCCAGACCTACGAGCAGATGGCCCGCGTTGTCCGGCAGCTCAAGGCTGAGGACTACGAGATCAGCGAGCGCGATCGGACGGTCTCTCTGACGGAGATCGGCGAGCAGCATGTTGAGCAGCTGCTGGGTGTGGCGATGCGCGATCCGGACCGCCCGGAGGACATCACGCCGGAACAGGCCCGCCTGCTGGGTCATCTGGAGCAGGCGCTGAGGGCCGAGTACCTGTTCAAGCGCAACAAGCCCTCTCTGGTTCAGGCCGGCCGCGTGGTCATTGTCGACGAGTTCACCGGGCGCCTGATGCCGGGCCGCCGCTGGTCCGATGGGCTGCATCAGGCCGTGGAGGCCAAGGAAGGGACCAAAGTCCGCGAGGAGAACGTCACCTACGCCACGATCACGCTGCAGAACTACTTCCGCATGTACGGCAAGCTGGCCGGCATGACGGGCACCGCGCTGACCGAGGCGGAGGAGTTCAACAAGATTTACAAGGTGGATGTCATCCCCCTGCCGACCAACCTGGAGTTCATCGCCGCGCAACCGGGCAGTGACCTGGTGGAGGGGGAGGTCCGGGAGGACAGCGGGCGCTACACGTACTTTGCCCGTCGCGAGGATCCTGAGCGCGCGCCCGTGTTCTGGCGGCGCAAGGACTACCCGGACGTTGTCTACCGTACGGAAGAAGCGAAGCTCCGGGCGGTGGCCACGGAGATCCTGAAGCGCAATGTCCTTGGCCAGCCCCTGCTGGTGGGGACGACCTCGGTCGAGATGTCCGAGCGGCTGTCGGCGCGCCTGCGCGCCGAGCCACTCCAGCGGCTGGCGTCGGTTATGTTGCTTCGAGATGCCTTCCTCGAGGCCAAGGGTGTGAGCGATGAAGGCATGCGCGTTCCCGAGCTGGTGCCGCTCTATGCCCCGCTCGAGGAGTTGACCCCTGCGCAATTGCGTCCTCTGGCGCGTGAACTGGATCTCGTCCTGACGCCGACCCGCCCCGAGAACCTGCAGCGCTTGCTCCGCCTGCTTGAGCTGGATCCTTCCTATCAGGATCGCTTGACCGCGGCACTTGAATCGGGCGTCCGGCACGCCGTGTTGAACGCTAAGAAGCACGATGAGGAGTCGCGCGTCATTGCCGGTGCCGGCGCGCTGGGAAGCGTCACCATCGCCACGAATATGGCCGGGCGCGGGGTGGACATCAAGCTGGGAGGGGAGGTGGCCGAAGAGGTTCTGGCCGCCGTCCACCGTGTCCTGCGCCGGAGCGGCATCGCCGATCCGGAGAACCTGAGCCTCGATGAGCGGCTGGCGCGGCTCGAAGCGCTGGACCGGGCAGCGGCCGGGATCTATGAGGCGGAGATTGGGCTCTTCCGCCAGTTCATGGAGGACGAGAAGGTTGTCAAGCAGGTGGGCGGGCTGCACGTGATTGGCTCTGAGCGGCACGAGTCCCGCCGGATTGACAATCAGCTGCGCGGCCGCGCCGCCCGCCAGGGCGATCCGGGCTCGTCGCAGTTCTTCCTCTCGCTTGGCGACGAGCTGATGCGCCTGTTCGGCGGCTCCCAGGTCTCGGGCCTGATGGAGCGGCTTAACATCGACGACGCGGTCCCCATCGCCCACACGATCGTCAATAAGACTATCGAGCAGGCGCAGACGCGCGTTGAGGGCGCGAACTTCGACACACGCAAACACCTGCTTGAGTACGATGACGTGCTCAACCAACAGCGCGAGGTCTACTATGGCCTCCGCAATCGCGTCTTCACCAAGGCCGACCTGACTGAAGACGCCGCAGAGATGCTGCGCACCGAGGCCGAGCGGCATGTCGAGGCGGCGTTGTCCGAAGAGGAGGGTCCCTGGAAGCTGCTCGCGTGGCTGGAGGAGACCCAGCCGACGCTTAATCTGAACTCCGAGCAACCATACCCGTCCTTCATGCTTCGCCTGATCTTGGAGGATCTGCGCGAGGCTGTCGAGCCAGCTGAGGTGAAGGGCAGCCTGCTTCAGTGGGCGCGCGACGCGCTGAGCACGCAGTACGAACACCTAAGCCGCGTCGTTTCCGAGCAGCTGGACCACGCGCTGGAGAGGCTGGACGCTCAGGTGAAGCAACGCGTCGAGGCGGTTGAGACCGCACTCGAAGCCGCTCGGCTGGAGGCCGAGGAGGCCGGCCGCGACATTGACCCGACCCAGCTCCTCCGCCTGGCCGAGGAATCGACCGGGATGCGTATCCAGGTCGATTCGGCTGGCGTCCAGCAGATCCGTTCGGACCCCCAGCGATTCGAGAAGATGATCCCGGATCTAGTCGAAGCGGGTCTCGGGCTGCGCATCTGGGCTGGGCTCCTTCAGTCCGTGGAGCGCCGCCTGGGCGAGCCGCTGGGGCTCGAGCCGTCGTTGAAGACGCCGGTCGACTGGGACGCGGCATCCGGCACGCTGCGGGATGCCATCCAGCGGCTGTGGGATCAGCGGACGAGCAACGTCCTGGGCGAGATCGACCGCGAACTTGGGCAGGCGTTGCCGGAGCGCGGCCCGGTTCCTGACTGGCTGAAGACGCGACTGCTGGTGCAGATGAGCTACGGCCAGCGCACATTCTTTGATCGGCGGACGCACCAGAAGCGAACGTTCGCCGTCGCGCGGCTGTCGTATCCCTTTGCCGCCGCCAGGCTCCTCGAGGGGACTCGCAAGGAGGAGCTCACCGACAAGGTCCTCGATCACCTGGATGGCGCCCTTCGGGAGATCCGGCGCGCGCTGGGCGCCTCCGAACTCTCCCGGCTAACGACCCCATTCCGCGAGCTGGACCCGGTTCTTCAGCGCGGGCTGACCGATTCACTCAGCAAGGAAGCAGCTCAGGCCGTGACCTCGGCTGAGACGCTCAACGCTGTCCAGGGTGAGGCCCGGACGGCGCTCGAGGCGGCGCTGGGTCGCATGGCGCTCAGCGGCGGGCTTCGCGGCCTGATCCTGGCCGTCGGGGACCGCCAATGGGTCGAGTACCTGACACAGATGGAGGCACTGCGTACTTCCATTGGGCTTGAGGCCTACGGTCAGCGCGATCCGCTGGTGCAGTACAAGAGCCGCGCCTTCGACATGTTCCAGCAGCTGATGGCCGATATCCGGGCAGGCGTTGCCTCCCGGGTGTTTCGGGCTCAGGTGCCCGCCCAGCCGGCTCCTGCCGTGCGCGAGATTGAGGACGCGCCAGCCGCGGCCTTGCCCGCTCGGGAGGAAAGCGAGCCCGTTGCGCCCGAGGATGGGGCACGGCGCAAGCGCCGGCGGCGCCACTAGGCCGGATGCTGACAGTGAAAGACCCCGGACCCGGCTCGACACCGGGTCCGGTCGCGCATGGCTCGCGCCTGCAATCCCCCCGAAGTCCCCCCTGCGCAGGGACTATCCTCCCAGGCCGAAACGGAAGGAGCCCGTGCTACTCTCAGGGAGACCACCAGAGTGCGCGCATCCGACGCTGCGCGCCCAGTGCCGGAGGGGAATGCCGGCGATCCGCGGGCAGACGGCTGAGCGGGGCATGTGGACCGATCCACGAGCTGAAGACGGCAGTCAGATCATCGAATCGCTTCCCAAGGTGGAGCTCCATCGCCATCTCGAGGGATCCCTCCGGATGGCAACGCTCCTGGAACTTGCGCGCGGGAACGGGCTGCCGGTGCCGCGCGACGAACGGGCGCTCCGCGCCCAGGTTCAGGTCCTGCCGCACGATCCGCTCACCTGGCAGAACTTCCTCTCCAAATTCGAAGCTCTGCGTCACTTCTTCCAATCCCCTGAGGTGATCTCCCGCCTAGTGCGTGAGTCGATCGAGGATCTTGCGGCCGACCGAGTCCTCTACACTGAGTTGCGCTTCACCCCGGCGGCACTGGCCGCCTCGCGGGGCTTCTCCGTGGACGAGGTCATGGACTGGGTGCTTGAGGCGGGACGGGAAGCCATGCACGCAGCAGGCGTGCGCGTGGCATGGATTGCCAGCATCAATCGGCACGAGCCCATCCAGATGGCTGAACGCGTCGCTCGGGCAGCGGCTGAGAGGCGCGGACGCGGCCTGGTCGGCCTTGACCTGGCCGGGAACGAGGTGGATTTCCCCACGGACCCGTTCGCCTCCATCTTCCGCGATGCCGCGAAGAGCGGGCTGGGAATCTCAGTGCATGCAGGCGAGTGGTCGGATGGGGGAAGCGTGTACCACGCGATGGAGTCGCTGGGAGCCCTGCGAATCGCCCATGGGGTTCGCGCCATTGAGGAACCGCGCGCGCTCGAGATGGCACGCGAAAGGCGCATTGCCTTCGAAGTGTGTCTCACCAGCAACGTTGCTTCGGGCGCCGTGCGTTCCTACGCCGAGCATCCGTTGCCGCGTCTGATCCAGGCTGGCGTGCAGGTGACGCTCAACAGCGATGACCCATCGATCTGCGGGATCCGGCTCAGCGATGAGTACCGGGCGGCCATGCAGCACTTCGGATTGTCGCACGACAGCCTGCGGGGCCTGATTCTGGCCGCCGTCCAGGCGGCGTTCCTGCCGGCCAAGGACAAGCGCAGGCTCGAAGGCCAACTCCAGGCGGAGCTGTTCGCCAAAGCCTCCTAGCGCCCTTCTTCCTCCGACGCCGGCCGACTGACGGACATGAAGATCGCGGGGGAGAGGCTGTTCCTCCGTTCCCGACCACACTTCCTGTGCCCGATCTCATGGCATGTGGACCAGCGACGCCGCAATCCGGGCGCGCTGGGCGCGCAGTTCCTTCGCGTGCGCCAGCGTCCGCAGTGTCAATCCCTTGCGCCAAGAAGGTCCGCCCCTGCGAGGCTGCTCGTCCATGCCGGCGCTCTCCGTTGCGCGCGCCGGCGGAGGCACAACCTCCGCCGGCGGTCACAGACTGCCTGTCTCGCGGACGAACCCTACTGCTTCGCCTCCCACTCGGCCACCGCCTCACGGATCATGCGTTTGACGTCGGCATCCGGCACGTCTTCGAGTGAGTAGCTCGCGAGGCCGATGTAGACGCGAAGCGCGCCGCCCGCTCCCTCCACCAGACGGATGCCGCGCGTGCTGCCAGAGGCTTCCACCAGCTTGCGCTGAAGGACCTCGTTGATCTGCTCTATCATGCTCACAGGCTTCTTGGCTTCTTCCCTCGGGGCGCGTTCGGCCGCCCGTTCGCGAACGGCCGCTGTGCCCAGCCATTGGACCAGATCAGCCGCGGCATACTCGACACGCGCATAGTCCTTGGACGCCCGCAGATCTTCGACGGTGGCGTATTCGCGCCCGCCGACCAGCACCAGGAGCTTGCCCGACACCTCGTCGCGCAGGAGGGTTGCGACCGCCAGCGTGCGGCGTGACGGCGCAGCCACAGCGGGCAGAGGCGTGGCCGAGGCGGGGACCTGCGTCACGGGCGGGGGCGAAGCAGCCGGCGGTGGCGCCGCTGCCGGAACGATAGGAAGAGGAGGTTCGGCGGGCGGCGCGGCAACTGCAGCGATTGGAGGCTTGGCCCACGGCGGCGGCGTCCCTGGTTCTGGCGGAACATCCTCCATCTGTGTGCGCTCTTCCTCAACGTCGGAGCCGGCTTCCGATTTCTTCTCCTGGTCGCGCCGGTTCAGGATGAATGCGTAGGCCAGGAGCGCAAGCGCGATCCCGACCACGATCAGGATGACGCCGAAGACCAGCTCGTTGTTCATGTTTAACCCCTAGGCCCGCTGGCACGCGGGGCAGATGTGGGTTCCCCGCTGCCCGATGACCAGCCTCTCGATCGGCGTGCCGCACTCCGGGCACGGTTCGCCGGTGCGCTGGTAGACGCGAAAGTGGTTCTGGAAATCCCCACCACGATAGACCCAGTCAATGCTGGCTCCGTGGTGCCTGAGCCCGCGCTGCAGGCTGAGGCGAATCCCGCGCCAAAGCGCGCGGACCTCAGCTTCAGAGAGAGTATCGCTCCGGCGCAAAGGATGCAGCCGCGCCCGGTGCAGGGCTTCGTCCACGTAGATGTTGCCAAGGCCGGCGACAGATGCCTGATCGAGAAGAAGCGGCTTGAGAGCGCGGCGGTGCGAACGCAGGATTCCGCCGAGCACTTCCCAGGTGAAGGCGCGCTCGAGGGGCTCGGGACCGAGCCTGGCGAGCACGCGCTCCGGGTTGTCGACCAAGTAGGCCTTGCCGAACTTGCGGGCGTCGCTGAAGCGCAGCTCCCAGCCGTCGTCCAGGTAGAAGACTGTTCGGTCATACGGATCAGGTGCTGTCCCGGGCGAGACGAGCTGAAGGTCGCCGCTCATCTTGAGATGGATCAACAGCGTGCCGCGATCTAGGGGGAAGACCAGGTACTTGCCGCGACGCCGCACGTCGTGGACGCAGTTCCCGGCGATCGAACGGCGGAAGCGCGCGGCTGAGGGGATGGCGATGTGGCGCGGCCAGCGCAGGGTCACGGATGCGATCCGCTTGCCGGGGAGGGCAGGCGCCTCCGACCACCCGTCGCGTAGCCGCCGCGCGATCGTCTCGACCTCTGGGAGTTCCGGCATGGCCGGCATTATACCCGCCGCTCGCCCCTGAACAAAGCGACGCCGCGGGCGGCGGAAGACTCAGTTGACAAGCACCATGTCCCGGATGGCTTCCAGCTTGGCTGGCCCGATCCCCGGCACAGACAGCAGATCCTCGACGGAGCCGAAGGCGCCGTGCGCCTCGCGGTAGTCGATGATCTCCTGCGCCAGGCTCGGCCCGATCCCCGGAAGCCGATCAAGTTCGGAGGCGGATGCGGTGTTCAGATTGACGGGTGGTGCTGGAGTCCCGGGGGAGGAGGTGGCTGCCGGCGATGGCGGTTCGGCGCCGGTTGCCACCAGATACGGGACGCGAACCTGGTCGCCGTCGAGCACGCGCTCCGCCAGGTTGATGGCGTCGAGCCATGCGCCGTCTGCCGGACCGCCGGCCGCCTCAACCGCCTGCGCGACCAACGAACCTGCAGGGAGTGAGTACACGCCGGGCTGACGAACGGCGCCGGCGACGTGGATGCGCAGCAGGGCAGGCGATGGTGGAGGCAGGAGCGTGATGGCGGCGCCGCGTGGCTGACTGAGGATCAGCCACAGGATGCCGCCGATCAGCAGGCCGCTCAAGATCCCGGCGAAGTACGGGACAAAGCGTGCACGCATCCTTGAATCCCCCTGACGATCACGCACGCACCGGTTTGGCCGGACCTCATCCTCAGTATAGGGCGGAATAGTGCGAGCACAAAGCGGCTATAATCGCCGCCATGCCAATCTCCTTCACTGGCGACGGGGACGACGGCAGCACAAGCCTCCTGGGGGATGAGCGCGTCCGCAAGGACGATCCGCGCATTGCGGCGTGCGGCGATCTTGATGAAGCCTCCGCCTGCCTGGGCCTCGCGCGGGCCGTGTCCCGCAACGAGGACGCCCGCCTCGTCATCTCGACCATCCAGCGCGATCTGCACGGGGTCATGGCGGAAGTTGTTGCACCTCCTGAGAGCGCTGCCCGCTTCCGCACCGTCGATGCCACACGTGTGGCCTGGCTGGAAGATGTAATCCGACGGTGGGAGGCCTTCGTCAGCATGCCGGTGGGCTTCATCCTGCCCGGCGACTGCCTGGGCAGCGCAGCCGCGGCAGTCGCCAGAACCGTCGTGCGTCGCGCTGAGAGGAGCGTTTCCGCCCTGACGCTCTCAGGCCAGCTGGAGAACCTGGATCTGCTCCGCTACCTGAATCGCCTTTCTTCTCTGTGCTACGTGCTCGAGCTGCTTGAGAACCGAGAGGCCGGCATTGAACGGCCGACCCCAGCTCGGTCCCCTTCTCCATGATCGGCACCTGGATCAACATTGCGGCTGTCCTCGCAGGAGGCGCCGTCGGCCTTGTCCTTGGGGCGCGGTTTCCTGATCGCCTGCGCCAGACGGTCATTGCGGCCCTTGGCCTGTTCACTGCCGGTCTCGGCGTGCGCATGTTCCTGCAGACGGAAGAGCCCATCCTGGCGTTGGGCGGGATCGCATTGGGCGCAGTGCTTGGCGAATGGTGGCGGATCGAAGATCATCTGGTGGGCCTGGGCGCCTGGCTGGAACGCCGATTCGCACTGCGCGCAGATGAAGGTGCTGAAGGCGGCCGATTCGTGCGGGGCTTCCTGACCAGCAGCCTGCTATTCTGCGTCGGTCCGATGACGATCCTGGGATCGGTGCAGGACGGGCTGAGCGGCGACTACAGCCTGCTTGCCATCAAATCGGTCCTCGACGGTCTTGCCGCCATGGCGCTGGCTTCCACGCTTGGCGTCGGCGTCCTGTTCTCCGTTCTGGTGATCGTTGTCTATCAGGGAGGGCTGACGCTGCTGGCCGCGCAAGTGCACACCCTGCTAACCGATGCCATGACGGCGGAGATGACGGCCGCCGGAGGCTTGATGCTCCTAGGCCTGGCGATCTCAAGCCTGCTTGAGATCAGGCGGATCCGCGTTGGCAACCTGCTGCCCGGCCTGTTCGTAGCCCCGCTTCTGGTCGCCGTGCAGGGCCCGATTGCACGCCTGTTCTCATCCCTCGTGGCGGCCATCGGCCGCTAGGTTCCCGGCTCAATCCGAAAGGTCAGCGTTGAGGCCGATCAAGGACATAGAAGTGCGGCTGCACCTGCTGTGTCGCGGCCCGAATCAAGGGACTCCCACAGACGGCGGGTTGAGGGTTACTCTGAGGGGACGCGCTTGACGACGCAGAACGTCGCGCCCTGTCGCCCGACGGTCAGGACCACGGGATCGTCGGGATGGATGGCCAAGTCGCTGTTGGACCGTGTGGTGAGAAGCAGCAGGCTCCCCGGGGTTGTCTGATCGGCATCCGGATCAAAGGGTTCAATGCGCCACTGGGCGCCCGCATAGGCGCGAGCGATCGCCGGCTGCCGGAGCACGAAGAGAGGCGCTGTATCCAGGCCTTGCGCCTCCAGCGTTTCCACTGCTTCCTTGTAGCATGTGAGCCAGTAGTCGGTCTCGTAGCGACGGAACGCGCCGTCGAGTCCGCCGGCGAACTCGTTGTAGTAAGCGTATGGATACGGGTGCAGGCGGACCAGGCCCAGCAGGCTGGGGAGCAGAAGCAGGAGCCCAATCGCCGCCCGCGCGAGCGGAGCGCGCAGCCAGGACCACAGGGCGTCGAGCGCCAGCCCGCAGGCGATGAAGACTGGCGGCAAGACGAATAGGAAATGGCGATAGCCGTCGTACATCGCCGGGTGCTGTGTGACGACGTAGCCGATAGGCACGACCAGCCAAAGCATCACCGGGGCCCACGTGCGCCACTCGATCTGCCGGCGAACGAACCGAACTCCGCTGACGGCCAGGCCTGCGAAGGCGAGCGGCCACACCGGCTCGGTCAGGGTCAGCAACAGCATGCGCGGCAGGTATTCGGCGGGCAGCTGATTGGATGCATAGACGCTGCCGTCGTACAACACCGGCACCAGCTTCGGGTTGTCCACCATGTGCCGCATGACCTCAGCGAAACGCTCCACTGGTGCAGGCCACAGGTACGGCCAGCACGCAAGCGCGATGAGGCAAGCGACAACCAGATAGCCGACGATGGGCAGCCAACTCCGGCGCTGCGGCTGAAGCACATAGGCCGCGATGACGAGCAAACCTGCCAGCGGCCCAACGACTCGAACGGCTGTCAGCATTCCGAGAAGCACTGCAGGGACGAGGACAACTGCAAGAGAGTTGATCAACCGCGGTCTGGGACATGCCAGCGCCGGCCATCTGGCCGACGGCGAGAGCGCATCCTCCATTTGGCGGCGAAGGTTCTCGGCCTGAACTGGATACTTCCTCGCCCAGAGAATGCCGCCAAATGTCAGGGCCGCCAGACCTATCGCCGCATTCACCCATCGGTAGGCTGAATACACGCGGCCGAGGTAGTAGTCCAGCGAGAGGATGTTGCGGCTGCTCGCCAGCCAGGCGAACGCCCGGCCAAGCGTGCTCTCCGGGGCCGCGTAGTACGCCTGGCGTACGACATCACCCAGAGCGCCCCGCCAGCCCTCGCCGAAGACGGCCAGCAG
>JAPLGR010000665.1 GCA_026390045.1 Chloroflexota bacterium
GGGGGCCGTGGGCCCGGGCGGCAGGCCGGCTGCGAAGTACCGCCGCCGGAAGAAGACGGCCACGTTCACGAGGCCGATCAGGACGGGCACCTCGACGAGCGGCCCGATGACCGCCGCAAACGCTTCGCCCGACTCGATGCCGAACACGGCGACCGCCACCGCGATCGCCAGTTCGAAGTTGTTGCTGGCGGCGGTGAAGGACAGGGTGGCCGTCTGCGGGTAGGTGGCGCCCGCCTTCCGGCTCATGAAGAACGACACCAGGAACATGATCACGAAGTAGATGAGCAGCGGGATGGCGATCCGCACGACGTCGAGGGGCAACTGGACGATGTACTCGCCCTTGAGCGAGAACATCACCACGATGGTGAACAGCAGCGCGATCAGGGTGATCGGGCTGATACGCGGAATGAACTGCTCCTGGTACCACTCCTTGCCTTTCAGGCGGATCAGCGAGAACCTTGTGATGATCCCGGCGATGAACGGAATGCCCAGGTAGATGAACACGCTCTCCGCGATCTGGACGATGGTGACGTGAACCTCGGTGCCTTTCAGCCCGAAGAGCGGTGGCAGCACGGTCACGAAAATGTAGGCGTACACTGAGTAGAAGAGGACCTGGAAGACGCTGTTGAACGCGACCAGCCCGGCGCAGTACTCGGTGTCGCCGTCAGCCAGTTCGTTCCAGACGATCACCATCGCGATGCAGCGCGCCAGCCCGATCATGATGAGCCCGTACATGTACGCGGGATGCCCGCGCAGGAAGACCACAGCGAGGACGAACATGAGGACTGGGCCGACGATCCAGTTCTGCACCAGGGAGAGCAGCAGTACCTTGCGGTTGCGGAAGACCTCGCCCATCTCCTCGTACTTCACCTTGGCAAGGGGCGGGTACATCATCAGAATCAGGCCGATGGCCAGCGGCACCGAGGTGGTGCCGACCTGCGAAGCCGCGTTCAGCGCCTTGATCGCCCCCGAAAAGAGGTAGCCCAGCCCGACACCGACCCCCATGGCCACGAAGATCCAGAGGGTCAGGTATCGATCCAGAAACGACAGCCGTCGAGCCACCGAACCGGCCATGTCACACCTCGATGGGGAACCTGCATCCTCTTTGTGCGTCCCCGACGGCTGATGAGCCAAGACTTCAGGCACACAGGGCTCGCCCGCAACGCTCCGTGAGACGCTGCTCGGCATCCATGTGGACGGAGGCCACATGCCCCGCATGGATCTCGTCCAGGAGTGAGCCGAACTGCTCCCTCAGGAGCGCCTCGTCTACGCGCAGCAGAACCCACGTGCCGATCTTCCGATCCTGCAGTATGCCCGCATCCCGCAGAATGCCGACATGCCGGGAGACGTTCGCCTGGCTCAACCCGAGTTCGTCCACGAGTTCACACACGCACATCTCCTTGCGTGCGCAGATGAGCGCCACGATGCGCACGCGCACCTCGTTGCTCAGTGCGGCATGGAATCGGGCAATGGCACGATGGTTCATCACAGCCACCTCCGTCTGCTATCGATGTATCGACTTTAGTCGATGTTATATCCCAATACGCCTCGTGTCAAGTGGCGCCACGGGACTCCTCGGCGCAAGCGCATCAGGCGGCGACCTGCCCGTCAACCAGTCGCAGTTGCCGCTCCGCGCGGCTCGCCATCGCCGGGTCGTGTGTGACCATAGCAATCGTGACGCCCTGCCGGTGCAGATCGGAAAGTCGGTCCAGCATCTCCCCGGCCAGGACTGGATCGAGGTTCCCAGTGGGCT
>JAPLGR010000154.1 GCA_026390045.1 Chloroflexota bacterium
CAATCTTGAACATCCGTCCATGAGCGCGGCTTCCTCCATCTCAACCGGAACGGACTCAAAGAAGGAGGCGATGATCCAGATGGCGAAAGGCAGGGCGAAGCTCAGATAGGTAGCGATCAGGATCCAAGGTGTATCGTAGAGTTTCAGGCGAGTGGCGATGATGTACAGGGGGATGACCAGCGAGACCTCAGGAATCATGCGGGTACCGAGGATTCCCAGCAGGAGACCTTTCCGGAACGGGAACCGGATTCGGGCTAGGGCGTAGGCTGCCAGCGAGCCCACCAGAAGGCAGAGCGCCGTGACCGAGGTGGCCACCAGGAAGGAATTGCGCATGACCACCTTGAAGGACTTGGCCACCTCAGAGGTGGCCGTCCCCGGGGTGAGGATGTTGGTGTAGTTCGAGAGGGTCGGATGTTGTGGGATCCAGTGGATGGGAATGGAAAGCAGCTCGGCCTTGGTGGAGATGCTGGAAATCACCAGCCAGGCTACCGGCATGAAGACGAACAGCAGGACCGGAATGGTCAGGAGAAAGAGGAAGGCACGGTTCAGGGTCTTCTTTCGGCTCATCAGCGGCTATCCTCTTGCCGGTACAGCAGCCGGATGTAAATCAGCGCCAGGGCGAAGGAGAAGATGGAGATCAGGAAGGAGAGAGCCGATCCGTTGCCGATATGTCCGTACTTGAAGGTCTCCAAATAGGTTAGGTAGGAGATGGTCACGGTGCCGAAGGCCGGGCCCCCGCCGGTCATCACATAGATGATGTCGAATACGCGAAAAGCCTCCACGGTGCGGATGACCATCGCCACCATGATGGCCGGGCGCAGCAGAGGCATGCGGATCAGCCAGAAGCGCTGCCAGGCATTGGCGCCATCAACGGCAGCGGCCTCCTCCATTTCCTGCGGCAGCGTGGCCAGGGCAGCCTGGAGAATCAGCGCCACAAATGGCACGGTGTGCCAGACATCCGCCAGGATCGCCAGGTTCATGGCGCGCGTTGGGCGGATGAGCCAGGGAACATACTCCTTGATGAGTCCAAGCTGGGAGAGCAGGCCGTTCAGGGCGCCATAGTCAGCGTTGTAGATCCAACCCCACATCATGCCGGTGACAATGGTCGGAACTGCCCATGGGATGATCAAGCTGGTGCGCAGGAACTTCCATCCCGGCGGATGCGAAGCGATCAGTTGGGCTACCGCGATCCCCAGCACCAGCTCCAAGCCGACCGAAAACAGGGTGAAGTGCAACGTGCGGCGGATGGTCGACCAGAAGACGGGGCTCTTGAGCAAGTCGATGTAGTTCCCCAACCCGCGGAAGACATTGACCGAGAATCTCCCCAGTTGGGACTCGAAGAAGCTTAAGTACAGGGTGGTCAGGATGGGCTGAAGTGTGACGAGAAGGATGATGATGACCGCGGGCGCAACGAAAAGTAGGGCGGTGCGGGTATCCCGTTGACGCAGGGAAAGCTGCAGATGGCGAGGGGCCGTGGACATAGTCTCGCGATAGGGAGTGCGGGGAAGAGATGGGCTCTTCCCCGCACTCCTGACTAGGTGTGGGTCTGGGCCCTACTTGCCCAGCTCAACCCATTTCGCGGCGGCTTCATCCAGTGCCTGCTGCGGGGTCTTGACGTGGGTCAAGGCCTCCTGCATGGCCAACTGGAGGGCGAGCGAAGCCTCCTGGTAGTACGGAAGGTGCGGGCGGGTGACGGCATACGGGAACTGCATCAGGAATGCCGGCACGGTGACGGCGTTGACCGGGGCCAGCGCTTCCAGCGCGGCGAGCTTGTCGCCGGTGAAGCTGGTCTCCCAGAACGGGAGCAGGTTGGCCGAGTAGCGATTCATCACATCTTCGCTAGAGAGGTATTCGAGGAACTTCCAGGTCTCGTCAGGGTGCTGTGATTGGGCGGCAATCGACATGCCCATGGAACCATTGATCGAGGTGGATTCCATCCCGGCGGCAGCGGCGCTGGCGAAGACCGGCATCAGCGCGATCTTGATCTGGCCGATAACCTTGGAATCTGTCTCGTTGAAGCCGACCGCGTTCTCCATGTAGATCCAGTTCAAGGCGAAGACAGCCTTGCCCTGCTGCATGACGCTGACCACATTGTCCTCGATGTTGGTCACGGAGGACGGATTGCTCAGCCCATCGTCAATGGACTGGACCATCCAGGTCAGCGTTTCGACGCCCTTGTCGCTGTTGAACGCCGGTTGGCCGTTGGCATCCATCATGCTGCCACCGTTGCCGGTCAACAGGACTACCCAGTCGCAGATGGCGGCTTCTCTCTGAGCCCATGACCAGACGACGGGGTACTCAGCGATCCCCTTCTCCTTGATGACCTTGGCCATGTCCATCATCTCTTCCCAGGTCTTGGGGGGCTCGTTGAAGCCGGCCTGCTTGAGCAGCTCTTCGTTGTAGAAGAAGTACTTGGTGTCCAGGAAGTAGGGCAGGCCATAGAGCTTGTCGCCAACCGTGGTGACTCCCCAGGCCGACTTGAAGACCTTGTCCTTCATGTCCTGGGTGATCCTGTCGGTGACGTCCAAGAGATAGCCGGCCTTCTGGAACTCGCCATACCAGCCGTCGTCCATCAGGAAGGCGTCATAGGTGGGCGGGTTGGCCGACATCGAGGTGACGATCTTGTCGTGAAGGGCATCATAGGCCACATAGTCGATGACCACCTGGATGTCCGGATTCAGTTTGTTGAACTCGGCGGCGATGGCGTTGTTCTCATCCGGTGTAGGCCCCGCCTGCTGCATCAGCAGCACTCGTACGGTAACCGGCCCAGCTGCGGGAGCTGTGGTCGCGGCCGCCGGGGC
>JAPLGR010000495.1 GCA_026390045.1 Chloroflexota bacterium
CAGGATGGCCGCGAGCCGGGCATCGACTGGCCGGCGCTTGCGGGCCGCAGGCATGGAGCGATGAGGATCCTGCTCGCGTGTCTCGCGTGAAGACCTCAACCCCATCGCACTGAGCTGGTCCACCATCCGGAAGCCCGAGTAGATCGCCAGGATAAACAGCGTGGCGAACGGCATGTCCTTCGGGTTGATGAACGCATGCCCCCAAGCGATGGGCTGAGTGAGGTAGAGCGCTGACGCGACCGTCGCCGCCGGCGGCCGCATCCACCGCTTGCACAACAGGTAGAAGAACAGCACGCCCAGTTCGAACGCCAGGAAGTTGGTGAGATGCCAGACGGTCCATGCGTCGATTCCGGTCAGGGCCTGCAGAAGGCGTGTGACGTTGCGGCCTACCAGCAAGTAGGCGGCACCGTAGATCTTGTGGTCCTCGGCGCTCGGCCCATATGCCTGTTCGAGGTCCACGGACCCGGCGAGCCAATCAGGGATGGAGTAGGCCGAGCCGACGGCGTCGCTGTACTGATAGAAGAGAGGCTCGTCCCACGAGAGGCCAAAGTCCTGGAACAGGAAGGCTCCGACCAGTAGCGAGGCAAGCCACAGGACGGCGAAAGGCAGATCCGGGGATCGGATCAGGGCGGACAGGGGCGGGAGGGTGCGGCGCATCGCCCGCGATTATACGGGAGGTGGAACGCCAAGGTGGGGCAGCCGCCGGGACAGAGCGCTGGTAGGGACGCTGCGTCTGGGGTGCTGAGGGATTCCTGCCGCGTCCTCACATCCGCAGGGGAACTTGCGTACACCAGTCAGGGGAGGCCGTTTGAAGGATCAGGGGATCCTTGAGCAACGCAGGAGATCCCGAGACTAGTCCCCCTGCGAGTCAAGTGCCGGATTGAGGGACTTGACGACGCAGAACGGCGCACCGAAGCGCGAAACCTCAAGGAGTACCGGACTGCCGGGCTGTATTGAGAGATCGATGTTTGCACGCGTGGTCAGTAGAAGCGCCGCGTCAGCCGGGGTCACCGCAGGAGGGGCGTCGGGATCGTAGCCTTGGACTGATGTCCCGGGTCTGGCATACAGTGCGGCGAGCGAAGGCTCTGGAAACACGAAGACCGTGCTGGAGCCCAGGAGGTCAGGCGAGCTCATTGCCTCGCGGTAGCAGGTGAGCCAGTAATCGGTCTCATAGTGGCGGCTGGCAGCCGCCATTCCGCCGGAAGCCGTATTGAAATACGCATACTCGTATGGATGGAGCTGGATGATCCCGAGTGCGCAGGGTGCCAGGGAAAGGAGCAGGATGATGCTCTTCATCCAGCTTAACCGTGCATGGTCGAAGATCCAATCCAGGCCCAGACCAGCAAGGATGAACACCGGAGGCAGTATGAATAGGAAGTGACGATACTGGTCGAACATCTGCTGAGATGTCACCACAACGTACCCCAGAGGAAGGGCGAACCAAAGCACGATTGGGAGAAGCGCGGTCGCGGGCGCGGACCGCGCCAGGCGGTGGCGGGCGAGACCGATTCCGCCGAGGGTCGCGAGGATGATTGCCGGCTCGGTTAGGGTCAGAAGCATCAACCGCGGCAAGTAATCAAAAGGAAGTGACTCGGACGATATGACCCTACCTCCGTACAGCACGAGCACACCGAGGATACTCGGCACGGCCGCCATTCCCTGTATCGCATGAAGATAGTTCCCCAATGGTGCTGCCCAGAGGTAGGGCCAGGTGGCATACGTGACTCCAGCGGCGATGGCTGCGTAGACTGGGATGACAAATGCATGCCGCCGCGAAGGCCGACTGAGTGCGCAAAGCGCCACCAGGGCACCGGCAAACGGACCGATGACCCGGATCGATGTGACTAGGCCCAGCATCATCCCTGCCGCTATCGTGCTCACCGCCAGCCGCCTGCTGGTGGCAGGCAGATACGCCCACCCCCCGACCACAAGACCTGCGGCTGTCCCGCACAAGAGTACCAGCCGACCGCGCAGGGCAAGGATGCTGGCCTTGCGAAGGTAGGCCTCGACAGATAGCACATCCACCCTTGGCGAGATGCTCCTGAACACCTCCCCGAAGAGACTCTCAGGATTCGCATAGGAGAATCGCACAAGGCGCTCAACCAGCGCGAGGATCAGATCCTTGCAGAGAATCAGCAACACTAGCGCGACCCCGAGCCCAAGTAGCAGCCTCAAATGGGAGGTGCTCCGCCTCCAGCTGGAGAACCAGCCGGATCCGGGCGCTGCCTGAGCAGCAAGCGGCTGGTCAAGCACGGTCGCGTCAACCATGATGTACCCAGCTAGGACGGCAGCGATGAAGAACGTTGTGAATGGGATATCCTTCGGGTTGATGAAGGCATGGCCCCAGAGGACCGGCTGGAGGAGATAGAGCAGCATTGCGCCCAGGGCAGCCAATGGGCTCATCCACCTTCGTGCAAGGCCGAAGAGGCACACGCCGCCAACCAGGAAAGTGAGGAAGTTGACAAGGTGCCAGAGATCGAAGTCGGACCCAGGGATTGCGCCTCTCAGGAGTTCAACAAGGCTGCCCGCGAGAAGGAGGTATGCGGGGCTATAGAACTTTTGCCAGGGTGAATTGGGACCATATGCGTCGTCGATGCGAAAGTCCTGATCTAGGTGATCCTCGAGATCATAGGCGTAACGGATGGAAGTGGCGTATTCGTAGTACTCCCGTTCGTCCCAACTTGCGCCGTAGTCGCGGTAGACTGTGAGCCCCGCGATGAGGCTGGCCAGAAGCAGTCCGACGACACCCACAGAGGCCCATGAACTTCGCATGAGAGAAACCAAGAAGCCTATCCTCCGGATCCAATTCTACTATGGGCCGATGTGGCTTGCGGCTGATCACCTCTCGGTGTGTCCGCCTGCCCGCAACGTGCGCCGCTTCTGGGCTCTTGCCGAAGAGAGGGACCTGTGTCGAGAGTAGATGAGAGGCGGCAAGGTGCCACGGTGAATCTTGCTTTGCTTTTCGGCGCCTGCTGCATTGGGATCGCACTGCTCTTGTGGGTGACGCCGAAGGGAATCGGTCTCTACTACGATTCCATGACCTACTTCGAGTCGGCCGAGAATCTCCTCGCAGGCTTGGGCCTAGGCCGCGTGGCATGTGAGGCCTTCAAGCCCCTTACCCGCCACCCCCCCCTGTACTCTCTCCTGCTGGCGGCGCTGAACGCATCTGGGGTTGCGCTGCCGATCGCTGGACGTCTCGTAAGTGGTTTGGCGCTTGGGCTTACGTCAGTGCTTGCGGGGGCATCCGTTTGGAGGGGGACGCGCTCCCGCTTGCTGATGCTCCTTGCCCTCGTGTGGGTCCTGGTATCCGCCCCCGTCCTGAACGTGTTCTCCTGGGCGATGAGCGAGCCCCTGTATGTTGTACTGTCCCTTGCAGCGCTGCTGGCGATTGACGCTCTTCTGGCATCGCCGGGACCCCGAGTCGTGCTGGTGGCCGCGGGACTTGCCGCCCTCGCTTTCCTCACGCGTTACGTTGGTGTGCTGCTCATCCTAGGGTGCGGGCTGCTCCTCGCGAGAGAGGCCGCTCGACATCGGTTCTCCTGGAGGGATCTTGGCATCTTCTTCGTCATTGCGTGCGCCCCCATGGCGATCTGGTTGGCACGGTGCCTGGCTGTAGCGGGGAACGCGACTGGTGGCCGGACCTTGGCGTACAACCCACCGGAAAGAGGTCTGTTGCGGCAGGGTGCTGACACCGTGATCGGGTGGTTTGTGCCTGCCGAAGCGCTCCACAGCGAGGAGTCAGCGGCGACCGTGCTCCTCGCGATCGCCCTGATCGTCACCCTCGTCTACGTCGCTCTTCGCTCTCGGCGTTTGGGGAACGCAGCCGGCACTGGATTGGCGGACCTCCACGTCGCGACGAGTCTCGCCTACCTGGCTGGCGTCTTGGGTTCAATCATGCTGTTCGACTCCACGACACCGCTAGATGATCGGATCCTTATCCCGACCTACATCTCGCTCGGGATTGTTCTGTTGATCCTGGCGGGACAAGGCATGAGGGCCCGATTGGTTCTTCCTGCGATCGTGGCGCTGGTAGCATTCCTGGTCCTGGCGGTGCGCCAAGTCGGCCAGTTGGGTGATGCGCTGGTTCGTCTCCGCGCGGACGGTCAAGGGTACGCCGCCGCCCGTTGGGTCCAGTCCGAAGTAGCGAGCAGACTAGAGGAGCTTGACCCGACCACCATCTATACGAATGACCTGACCGCGGTGTACTTCGTTTCGCATGACCACGCGTGCGGGATCCCGACGCAGTATGCAGAGGACGACCTGACTCGGATGCGGGACCGACTGCAGGAGAAGGGGTCGGTGCTTGCGATCTTCGGCCTGGTTTCCTCTGAGTTCATGCCGCTGGAGCGGCTAACGGATGGCCTGTCCGTTGTGGAGACCCTGGCCGATGGCAGTCTCTACATCGGCGGGATGGATGCGGCTCCATGAGTTGATGAGCGCTTCTCATTCTTCGCGGGCTGGGTGCGGGCTTCCCCGAGGATCCTGGAACTTCCTGCGCCCGCGATGCCGAACCTGCCTGCTGGGGCTGATGATGGAGTGACCCGCCTGTGGCGGGTCACGTGGAATCCCCTAATGGATCGCGATGGTCGCGCCTAGGACGAAGCCCCCAAAGCAGCGTTGATCGCCGACTGAAACCCCGAGTACGGCTGCGCGCCGATGAACAGCGTCCCATTGACCAGGAAACTCGGCGTCGACTCAATCCCGGCGCGCAATCCGGCGGCCCTTTGCTCGTCGACAGCATTGGCGGTGGCCGGGTCGCGGTAGCAGGAGTCAAACGTACTGGCATTCAGCCCGGCCACTTCCGCCATGGCATACAGGCGCTTCTCGGTGAAGTCGCCGATGTTCTCGCCGGTCTGGTTGGCGAACAGCACGTCGTGGAGCTCAAAGAACTTGCCTTGCTGTGCGGCACACACGCTGGCCTTCGCCGCGTTGGTGGACTCCTTGGTCGCACTCCCGCCGTCGACGACGGGGAAGTTGTGGAAGGTGAAGTACACCAGCCCGGTCTGCACATAGTCACGCAGGATCAACGGCAGGGTGTCGTCGTGGAACACGCGGCAGTACGGGCACTGGAAGTCGGAGTACTCGTCGATCTTGACCGGCGCGTTGGGGTCGCCGATGGACTGTCCATCGACGTGTGCATAGATCCGCGGCTCAGGGGTCACGATCTCGCCGACGGGTTTGTTGCTCTGGGCGATCAGAAGAGTGGTAATGACCAGCGCAACACCTGCGATGACAGCGAGCACGATGGTCGTGTTGCGGCGACGCTGATGAAGGCGCTTGTCACGGATCTCGGTTCTGCGGCTCATTGTTTCTCCGGAGGGCCATGATGCCAGGTGCTATTCTGCCAGAATGCGCCGAGTGTGTCTAGGTGCATGGCGCGTGTGTTTGATCCGGCGGAGACCTCATTCCCACCCAAAGCTGTCAAACCAGCGGCCAGCGCGGAAGTTGTCAATCGCCCTTCGGACATAGGGGATTGTGTTTGGCGGGAGCGCCTCGGGATGGACCCACCGGAGATCGTTGCACTTCGTTGGCTCGGCATTGCGGACCTCGCCGGACCAGTGGTGACAGACGACGAACCAGTCGACGCGTTCATCGGTGGAGCGGCGGTGCATCACCCCGACGACGCGCACATCATTCGGGGCGAGCTCAATCCCGACCTCCTCACGCGCCTCGCGCACTGCCGCCGCCACGACGGTCTCGTTGCCCTCCAGATGGCCGGCCACGACGCTGTACTTGCCGTCTTCGTATCCGGTCTGATACCGCCTCAGCAGCAGGATCTGATCACCCTGGAGCAGGAACAGGTGCACGGCCGACACCAAGCGGAAGTGCGGGCTCATCAGGCGCTCCCTTTGTCGTCGGCGAGCGCCCTCGGCTCGCGGAGTATCCGTGTGAAGACCGGGTAGCTCTGGCCGGTCTCGCGGAAGCCGAGCCGTCGGTAGAGCCTGAGACTCGGAGCGTTGTCCTGCTGGGTGTTGACGGACACACGGTCGAATCCGTGTTGTCCAAACCCATGCAGCAAGTGCTCCACGAGCGCGCGTCCATAGCCCCGACCCTGAAGTTCCGGGCGAACCGCCAGCCGCGCCAGATGTGCGCCCA
>JAPLGR010000409.1 GCA_026390045.1 Chloroflexota bacterium
AAGAAGCTCTCGGGGCCCGAGTAGTACAACGGTTCCCAGTAGTACGCTCCGTCCTCGATCACCTGCTCGGAAAACCCCGGAGGAAAGTCGCTCTCGTCGTAGTGCCCGACCGCCTGCGGCGTGCCCTGGATCCACGCCCACGCCGCACCTCGCACGGGCGCCGGCAGCTGCTCCGCGACGGTAGCAGCCACAACGAAAGACAGCAGGTAGTATGCGAACACGCATGGCCCGATCCCGCCGATCACCACCAGCCCGCATCCCACGAACCTGTTCACACTCGTACACCCAGATCAAGCACGGCCACGCGCGCATGGCCCGACTCTCGTCCTGGATTGTCCTGATGGGGCAGGGGGATTAGAAGATCCCGAGGTCCTGGGGGATGCGGATCCAGACTCTGAGCATAGCGTTCGAGAGCTGCAGCAGGCCCTCGCCGTGGCCGAGCTGCGTCAGCATATCGACGTAGTAGTCGGACAGCTCGAGAGGCCCCTGCATGCGCTTGGCCTCGAAGGGGCTCACTCCCATCAGCAGCTTGGCCCCCACGACGGACAGGATCTGCCGGCCGTGCTCCTTGTCCAGGAATTCGCCGATCTGCTGCGAGGCCATCCACAACGCGCCCCGGCGCTTGCGGAACCGCCTGGCCATGTTCTCAATCGCCGCCGCTCCCCCTGGCGTCCTCAACAAAGCCCACACCTCATCCAGCATCACATGATTGGCTACCTCAGGTCTCGCCTCATTCCTCCTCAGCACCTCGCTCCACATCAGCCCCATCACCTGCCACAGGTACACCTGCAGTTCCTGGTCGTCCCATGTGCCTGACTCGTTCGCGCTCCGCATGCCAAACACGACCAGGCGCTCGCTGCGGATGTCGAACGTGGTCGGAGTGTTGAAGTACTCCTTGTACAGCCCGTCCGCATACGGGTCGAGCATCTCCGCCAATGAGGCGGCCTCCGGCCTTCGGCTGTTGGCCAGAATGCGCACGATGTCCTTGAGAAGCGGCGCCTCCTCTGCGCGCCATGCCTTCGTCAGGCGTGCCGTTCGCGGCTCGACCAGCCCCCGGTCTTCCAGTGCCAGCCGGTAGGCCTCCGCCAGTGCGTTCCACTCCGGCCCCTTGGGGATGGCGCGACCCCGGACGGCCTCGCAGAAGGCGACCAGGTGCTTCGTTCCATGCTCGAGCGGATTCTCACTGTCCGGCGGGATGTCCAGCACGTTGATCCGCTCGCCCGTCAGGCCGCCGATCTCGATGTAGCGCCCGCCGTACTGCTCGCACAGCCCGCGCATCTCACCTTCGATGTCGACGGCCATGACGTTGTTACCGGCCACCAGCGCCGAGAGCATCATGCTGCGCAGCCAGACGGACTTTCCCGCGCCCGGCCGGCCGAGTGCCAGGAGCGTCGGCGTCTTCTCCTTGTACTCACCGAACGGATCCACCCGGATCGGCAGCTGCGTCGCCTGGTCGATCCCCAGGTACACCCCGGCGTCGTCCGTGTAGCGGCGCTGCGCTGGCCAGAAGAAGGTGGCCAGGCTCTGCGGCGTCATGTTGCGCTGCTTCTGCTTGAGCACCATCTCGCCCGTCGGGAGCGTGCTCTGCCACAGGGCACGCTGCGTGTACCGGGCGGGAAAGGCGCTCACCCCGAGCGTAGTCAGGAGGCTCTCCAGATCGCGCGCCCGGTGCTCGAGCGTTTCATCATCCGGCGCCGTCCGCATGGCAAAGAAACGGATGAAGACTGGCGTCTGTCCGACCGTCTCCATCGCCATGCGTTGCGACTGGACGGCGGTCACCTCCTGCTGATCGGAGAAGCTCGGCAGGATGCCCTTGTGCGCCTTGACCATCTCGCTGGCCGAGAGCTGCACCTCGCGCTCCCGAAGTTGTCCCGCCACCGCCGAGGGTTCCGCGAACTCCATGTAGACCGTCCCCGTCCAGCCGCCGGGCAGGTTGGCGAGCCGATGGACCATGGCCGGCTGGTGAGGACGGAAATCCTGGATCACGTATCCGGCCGCCCGAACGCCGTCTATCTCAAGCGAGGTCTCCTTCTCAAGCAGCGTCGACGGCGCCAGCAGGGCAGCGAGCTCCTGGACAGACATTCCCGGTCGAAAGGCAGTCGGTTCCGGCGGCCCGATCCTCGACGGCTCATGGCCGTGCGCCATGGCAATCGCCATGTCCGCCGCGCGCTCCATCGGCATTCCGTTTGAGGGCGGGTGCAGTCCCCGCCACACTACCTGGCACATCTCACCGGGCGTCAGGAGGCGGATCGGCACGCCACCTTCGCTGAAAGCTGTCGTGACAATGCTGGTCGTGCGCGCCAGCGCGTCCCGCGCCGTCCGGACCTCGTCCTCAAACTCAGCTACTCTGTGGCCATCGCGGCGCAGGCCAAACAGCCCGCCTCGCGTCATGCGCAGCGGGCTTTTCCAAAACAGCGTGTAGATCGTCCTCCGCGTGATGGGGCGATACTCGTCGAACCACAATGCCACGAAGGATGTCAGGCTCTCGGCCGCGTCCGACAGGCTCGCGGCCTGCTGAGCTTCCCTCTTGGTCACACCCTCATGGCTGGATTCCGCGTGCCAGGACCGAGCCCGCTCGAGGAAGTACTCGAGGTCCGGCGCAGGATCCCTCGGTTCCAGCTGGACCGTGAGCTGCAGGTTCGTCCCGCTCGGCAGCCGTTCCAGCACTGACTGGTAGCGCCGCAGCCAGAAGGAGAAGTCCTGCCAGCTGGCGCCCATGTCGATCGTCGGGAGCTCGAGCATCACCAGGAAGGTTCCCTCCCGGGTGATGAGCATGTCTTCCGTGAGGCCGATGAGAGGCACGAGCGAG
>JAPLGR010000117.1 GCA_026390045.1 Chloroflexota bacterium
GGCTCGAGGGCTAAGGTTTGTTTGGTGCCCTGACGTTCACCGAACCGCCGGATGCGGACCCGCATGTCCGGTGGTGTGAGAGGGGGAGCGGGCGACCCGCTCTCCCTACTCAATCATGCGGGTGGGAGAGAGTGCGGCTCAGCGCACCTGATCCCAGTTGAAGAGCACCAGGTTCTCGCTGCACTTGTCGGATGTGACGAAATACACCTTGTCCGAAAGTGGAACGCCGGCGGTGTCCAAGATCTGTATCCACACCGTCTTGTCGCTGGCGATTGGGTGGTCACTCAGGACGAGTTCGTACCCCCCCGGCCCGTACGCCGGCGCGCTGCCCGTCAGGCTGGTCTGATCCACCGGGAATGTGCCCAGCTGGCCGCCGACGCGGACGGCCAGGCCGGTCACAGCAGCCTTGGTCTCGTCGTCAAACACCTGACCGGCGACTCCCATCCACTGGCAGGCCTTGGTGTTGGCAAAGTTGGTGGTGAGGCTGGGACTATCCGGTTGCGGGATGACGGCGGCGCCAGAAGGTGTGTTCGTGATGGCGGGCGTCTCCGTCGGCATGGGCGTGTCGGTCGGGACAGGGGTCTCCGTCGGCTCGGGTGTGGCTGTCGCGGTCACGGTGGGCGTCGCCGTCCACTGGGTCGGCAGGTAGATCTCGGGCGTGTTGGTCGGCGTTGGAGGGCCCAGCGTCGGAGGTAGGGTCGGCGGCGGGGCGAATTTCACCGGGAGGTAGGGATTCGCCGCCTCCACCAGGTAGGGGTTGAGGAAGACGGCCCCGAGAGCCGCCCCGACGCCGATGGTCGCCACGACGACAATCAGCGTCAGCAGATTGATGAACAGCCCGATGATTCCGGGACCTCGGGCTTCATTGTCTTCCATCGGTCACTCTCCCTGCCCCGCAGGCGGACGTCCGGTCCTCGCCTGCTCAGGGCGTGATGACGATCTCAATCGCCGCCCGCGAGCGCTGATCAGTCAGCCAATCGTCGACGGCCTCCTGGCGCAATCGGCGCCAGGCTTCCGGATTGAGAGCATGATCCCCGCGCTCCAGGACCTCGATCAGGTGGTACCCGAGCGCGCTCTGCACTATAGCGCTGATTTCGCCGGGCTGCAGGGCGAACGCGGCAGCCTCCACTTCCGGTGTCGTCAACGTCCCGGGGGCGAACCAGCCCAGGTCCCCGCCGGCGATGCGCGTGCTCAGATCAAGCGAGTATGTCTGCGCCAGGGTGGCAAAGTCCGCGCCGCCTGCCAGTTGACTCTGCAGGTCCTCCGCCAGCGCCGCGTCGGCTACAAGGATATGCCGGGCGTGAACCTGCTCGGCCGTGGCGGGAACTTCGTCGGCGATACGCTGGACGGTGAGCGCCGCCAGGATCTCCTCGCCCAGAGACGTCTTCAGTCCCTCAAGCGAGTATCCGTTGGCGGCCAGCCAGGCACCCATGACGTCAGACCCTCCCATTTCGGCGGCGAGCGCCTCGATCCTGGCTTCAACCTCGACCGGTTCGACGCTGTCTCCCGCGCTCCGGGCTGCGTCGGCCAGCAGGCGCCGGTCGATCAGGGCGTTCAGAACCACTGCCCGGTAGTCCCCCAGAGTTGCAAGGTCGATGCCAAGAGACAGCTGGGCAGCCTCGTAGCGCGCGACCTCCTGCTCGAGGTCCGCAAGGAGAATCGCCGTCCCATTGACGAGCGCGGCCGCTGGTTCAGGCGTAGGGCTCGACGTAGGGGGAATCGCCGTCGCTGTGGGCGGAGCGAAGGGCAGGCTGGCACAGCCGGCAAGCAGGATGCTGGCGGCCAGCAGGGTGAAACCGTACAGAGTGCGCATCAGGAGGCGATTATAGCCTTGGCCGGCGAGTGTCTGGGCGTCTACCCGCGGGAGATGACAACCAGCACCATCGGATTGCGGCGGGTCTCACCGAAGAACAGCTTGCCCAGATCGCGCTCCAGGCGGGACTGCAGGTCGTTGCCTTCGGCAGATTTGACCAGCTCGCGGATGCGTGTGCGGGCCGTGTCTAGCAAGGCTTCGCCCTCCCGCGGGACCGCAAAGCCGCGCGTGGTGAACGTCGGCTCGCCGCGCAGGCGGCCGGTCTTGGGGTCAATCTGCACGTGGACCAGCACGAAGCCTTCTCGGGCAAGGGCCTCGCGCTCACGCATGATTTCAGGCCCGACGTCGCCTACACCGCGGCCGTCGACAAACACGTACCCGCCGGGGATCCGCTCACCGATGCTCATATGGCCCTTGTGGAACTCGATCACCGTGCCGTTCTCGACGACGGCGATGTTCGATGGCTCCAGGCCGGAGTCCAGGGCCAGCCGGGCATGCTGCCGCAGGTGGCGCAACTCGCCGTGGACGGGGATGAAGTACTTGGGATGCACGGTCTGGAGCAGCAGTCGCTGCTCCTCCTGGCTGGCGTGACCCGAGACGTGGACCGGAGCGATAGCGTCGTAGATCACGTCGGCGCCGCGCTGCAGCAGCCGGTTGATCGTACGGTGGACCATCTCCTCATTCCCGGGGATCGGATGGGACGAGAGCACCACGGTGTCCCCGCTCTTGATCTCGAACTGGCGATTGGTTCCGGCTGAGAGCCGCCCCAGGATCGAAGAAGGCTCGCCCTGTGTGCCGGTGCACATCAGCACAACCTTGGACGGCTTCATGCCGAGTGCCTGGTCAATCGGGACAATACGCTCCTCAGGGATGTCAAGGTAGCCCAAGCGCCGGGCAATCTTGGCATTCTCGATCATGCTGGCGCCGACGAAGGCCATCACCCGATCGTAGCGCTCGGCCGCGGCCGCCACTTGCGCCATGCGCGAGATCAGCGAGGCAAACGTGCCGATCAGGATGCGCCCGGCGGCCTGGCGGAAGACATCATCGAATGCGCCGTCAATCACGCGCTCCGAGGGGGTCCATCCGCGCTTGTCGGCGTTGGTCGAGTCGGCCAGCAGAGCCAGGACGCCCCGCTGACCCAGCTCGGCCAGTTTGGCGAAATCGGTTGGCCAGCCGTCCACCGGAGTCTGGTCGAACTTGAAATCGCCGGAGTGGATCAGGATGCCCTGCGGTGTGTCGATGGCCAGCCCGACTCCGTCGGGGATCGAGTGGCAGACATGGAAGAACTCGACGCCGAAGGGCCCCACCTTGAGGCTCTCCCCCGCCTGGATCGTATTGAGGGTTGCCTTCTGCTGGGCATTGCGGTTGAGCTTGGCCTCCAGCAGGCCGCGGGTCAGCGGCGTGGCATAGATCGGGGCGGAGATGTCCTCCAGCACGTGATGAATCGCGCCCGTGTGGTCCTCGTGGCCGTGCGTGACGACGATGGCGCGAACCTTGTGCTTCTTGTCGCGCAGGTAGCCAAAGTCCGGGATGATGTAGTCAATCCCCAGCATGTCGTTCTCGGGGAACATGATCCCGGTGTCGATGACCAGGATGGCGTCCTTCGTCTCCACCGCCATCATGTTCTTGCCGACCTCTCCCAGACCACCGAGAGGGATCAGGCGAACCGTTGTGTCAGACATTCACTTGTTCCTTGTAGGCTCTTCCCACTCCGTCCGGCACGCCCAATGGGCAATGCCCCGTCGGCTTGACCGCCGTTCGGGGTGCGCAGCACTGACGGAGGATGCGTTCGTCAATTCAGGCGGGTGACGTCGGATGCTTGGGGGCCGCGGACGGTCTGCTCGAGGAAGAAGGCCACGCGCTCGCCCTCGGCAAGCAGCGGGGCACTCTGGCCCGAGATAGCGCTGTAGTGGACGAAGACTTGCTCGCCGCTCTCAGCGTTGATGTACCCGTAGCCCTTGGATCCGTCAAACCAGCGGACAACGCCCGTAGTGTGCTTGGCCACGCAGGACTGCTCCGAACGGAGAAGGGAAAGCTAAGATGATGCGGCATTCTACCATGCGGCGCGGGAGAGCGTCAATCTGCGCGAGTCTGTGGCCTGCCAGCGCGTCTTGGCGCTTGACGCGGCCTTGACCGGCGCGGTATACTCGTTGCCAATCGAGACATGGGTGGCGGCGGCCTCATGCCCGGATGCAGAGGCCTCCCACGGGGAAGCCGGTGACCGCCTCGAGCGGAAGTCCGGAGCTGTCCCGCAACTGTGGGGACGAGCTATCGGCTGTGTGATCGTCGCACGGCCCGGCCGTCCAAGCCAGGATACCGGCCACCACCCTGCCCATTACTCCCCTTCGCGGAAAGGAGGTGGCGCATGCAACAACCCCGGTTCGCCTTCGCTTCGACCCCCACAGCGAAGGCGTTCTGTTTCTACCGCAGGCGCTCATTTTCATCAGACAGGAGGCACGGCGTGATGCAACGTTTGATTTCGGTTGTGGTGCTGGCGGGCTGCCTCGCCTGGCCCGCGGCGGCCGCAGCGCAAGCGCCGGCGGATCCACTGCACGCGGCGGCTGCATGGATGCGGACACAGCAGCAGCCGGACGGCGGCTTTTCGAACGGCTTTGTCCCCGGGAGTGATGCGGCCACAACGGCAGATGCGGTGCTGGGGATCGTTGCTGCAGGCGAAGATCCGTCGGAATGGAACGCCGGAGGCTCGAGCCCCATGGATCTCCTGCGGGTTGCGGTTTCATCGGGTTCGGTCGTGGGTCCCGGGGCGTTCGCCAAGGTCACGCTGGCGGTGGTCGCTGCAGGGGACGAACCGCGCGACTTCGGCGGGGTGGACTTGGTCGGCAAGATCCTCCAGGGCTACTCGAGCGATGCCGGGATGTTCGGCGGTGGCCCCTATGACAGCGCGCTGGCCATCCAGGCACTGGCGGCCGCAGGCGAGCCCTTGCCGGAAGGTGCGATCGCCGGCCTGCTGGCGACTCGTCTGGCTGATGCCACGTATTCCTTCAATGGTGACCAGGCGCTTGGAGCCGGCGACAGCAACACAACCGCGATGGCCGTCATGGCGCTGATCGCGGCTGGCGAACGTGATGATGTTGCGCCCTCGCTGGCGTACTTCCGCTCAGTGCAGAATGAGGATGGCGGATGGACGTATCAGAAGCCGAGTGCCTTTGGAGAGGACACCGACGCCAATTCGACTGCGCTGGTCTTGCAGGCGCTTGCCGCGGCGGGAGAGGACTTGGCCGCATGGAATGATCCGGCGCAGGCGCTCTTGGCGCTTCAGCTTCCGAGCGGCGCATTCATCTTCAACGCCGCCAACTCGTCGGAGAACCTGCTCGCCACAGTGCAGGCATTGCCTGCCTTGGCCCTCGTGATGCCTAGTGAGGTCACTTCCGCGCATCCGCCTTGGACAGTGATCGGCCTTGTTGGCATCGGCGTGGTCATCGTCGGCATTCTGGTTTGGCGTGTACTTCGGAAGGGTCGCGCCGGGGACAGCGCCGGGAAGTAGCTCGAGATGGTCTTTCCTGGATGCCCTCGGGGAACACAACCATCGTGCGACGAAGCCTGAACCCGGTGACCTGGATGATCTGGGCCGTCAGCGCCGGCTGTGTGGCGCTGCTGACTCGGAATCCGTGGTACCTGCTGCTCATTGGCACAGCGGGCTTGGCGGTGCGTTGGCGCGCCGCCGGCCAGCGCCCCGCGTGGGGAACGCTGCGCCTGTTCGTTGGGCTGATGGTGTTCCCCACGTTGCTCAACTTCCTCTTCAGCCGCGCCGGCGACACGGTGATCCTGGAGATGCCCGTGCGCTGGATCGGCGGCCCCTACACGCTCGAGGCGCTGCTGTTCGGCGCGCTGGCTGGCCTGCAGCTGGCCAGCCTGCTGCAAGTGATGATGACCTTCAGTGCGCTCCTCAGCCCCGCCGCCTTCCTGCGGCGGATCCCCGCCGGGCTGGCCCCTGCCGGTATCACCGCCTCGATCGCCATGAACTTCGCCCCGCAGGCGCGCCGTTCGTTCGATGCGGTGCGCGAAGCGCAACAGGTACGAGGCCATTCGCCGCGCGGCCTGCGTGATCTGCGAGGCATCGTGATGCCTCTGGTCATCCTGAGCCTGGAATCCGCGATGACGGTGGGCGAGGGTCTTGCGACGCGCGGCTGGGGTGCTGAGAGCCTGCGCGGGATGCAGCGTTTTGGCGCGTGGGCAGGCGCTGGCCTGCTTGCCTTCGGCGTGCTCGCGTGGTGGCTGGCGCCGTCGCATGTGTGGGTTGCCGGGTTGCTGGCGCTCAGTGGCGGAGGGCTTCTCATTGCGGTGCTGATGCGCGGCGGAGCGCGCAGTCGCTATCGTCCGGAACCATGGAAGGGGACCGACACACTGGTCGCCGGGACAAGTCTGGGTGTTCTTGCGGTGATGGCAGTCCTCACCGCGTGGACGCCGATGTTGCTCACCTACGAGCCGTATCCATATGCCACCTTGCCGCCCTTCGACTGGCCGATCTGCCTGGCCGTTTGCCTGCTCGGCTTGCCGGCCGTCCTGCCCTACCGTGATTGAACTCGACCGTCTCACTTACTCCTATCCACATGCGAGAAGACCGGCTCTGACCTCGGTCAGCATGCACATCGAACCCGGGGAAACGGTTCTGCTCACTGGCAGGTCCGGCTCTGGAAAGAGCACGCTGCTGGGGACGATCAACGGTTTGGTGCCTCACTTCTACGGAGGCAGGTTCGCGGGCCGAGCGTTGATTGCCGGGCGCGACACGCGCTCCCATCGTCCCTACGATCTGGCGGGAATCGTCGGGACCGCCTTTCAGGAACCGGCGACTCGTTTCGTGACGCGCTCGGTCTCGGATGAGTTGGCCTTTGGCCTGGAAGCCGAAGGCCTTCCCGGCGATGAGATCGGGGCCCGTGTACATGCAACGATCGAGCGGCTCAAGCTCGGCTCGCTGGTCGATCGCCCGCTGGATCAGCTGTCTGGGGGCGAACAGCAGCGTGTGGCGGTGGCGGCGGCCTTGATGCGTGAGCCGCTCGTGCTGGTCCTCGACGAACCGACCTCCCAGTTGGACGCGGACGGTGCGCGCGGAGTGCTGGACTGGCTGCGCGACCTGTGCAAGGACAGCCGTTTGACGACCGTGATCAGTGAGCACCGGCTGACGCGCCTGCTTCCGGAAGCCGACAAAGTGGCGGCACTGGGCGAAGGAGGAACACTTGAGGCGTGGGGCGCGCCGGACGATGTCGTCCCGCACCTGGTCTATGGCCCGCCGCTGATCGAAGCTGCGCGGCGCTTGGGCTTGCGCGCTGGCCTGTCCGACGATTCAAAGGAGGAGTTGCGGAGAGCGCTGCTGAGTCTCGAAAGCCCTCCGCAGCGTCCAGGGGCGGGCGATCGGCGGCTCATCTGTCGCGGGTTGTCCTTCTCGTATCCTGCGGGGTTTGCCCTCCGTGAAGTGGGTTTCGAGGTGAGACAGGGCGAAGCCATGGCGGTGTTGGGGGGCAACGGGTCCGGCAAGACGACGCTGCTGCGCTGCGTGATGGGCCTGCTTGATCACACGGGTGAGGTTGAGGTCGATGGCCAGGCGATCCAGGGACTCCCGGTTGCAGATCGGGCGCGCTGGGTCGCCTATCTCCCACAGTGGCCGTCCGAGTTTCTGTTCGCCGAGACGGTGCAGGAAGAACTGCTGACCACACTGCGCTACCGTGGGCTGGAGGCGGATGCAGACCATGACCCGCGCTCGATGCTTGAGGCGTTCGGGCTCGCTGCGCTGGCGGATCGCTACCCGCGCGACTTGGCGGCAGGGGAGAAACAGCGGACAGCGCTGGCGGCGGTGATGATCGCCCGGCCGAGGACGGTCCTGCTGGATGAGCCGACGCTGGGCATGGATCCCCTGACGCAGGCCGATCTGGCGCGCCGAATTCGGGCCTGGAAGCAGGCCGGGCTTTCGGTGGTCGTGGCAACGCATGATGTCGAGTTTGCAGCTGCGATCACCGATCGTGCAATGGTATTGGAGGTCGGGCGCATGGTGACCGAAGGTGCAACGGGCGATGTGCTGTTTTCGCGGCCCGGCCTGCGGACCGCGCTCCAGGGTCTCTCCGGGCGTCCGTGGCCGGCATGCGTGGCGGACCTGGACGTGATCAGTGAAGGAGGTGGCAATGCCGACGATTGAGCAGGCGCGTGCCTGGTCGCCCGCGGGGGATCCGGTCCACGGTTTCGATCATGTTGAGCGCGTCGTGCACATGGCCGAGAGACTGGCACGGGAGGTGGGCGCCGATGCGGAGATCGTGCGTGCGGCGGCGCTGATGCACGACGCTGCCGGAGCGCACCCGGAGGCGGGAGAGGCGCGGCACGATCACGAGCGAGACTCAGCCGCCGTGGCCCGACGGGTGTTGACGGACGAGGGTTGGCCGGAGGAGCGGATCCGCGCCGTGGAGCACTGCATTCACGCGCATCGCTTCCGCGGGAAGGAACGCCCTCAGACGCTGGAGGCCCAGGTGCTTTTTGACGCCGACAAGCTGGACGTGATGGGGGCTTTCGGCGCGGCGCGGACGATCGGCTATGCCTTGCAGGCAGGGGCGCCGATCTATGCCACCCCCAGCAGAGCCTTTCTCGATCGAGGTGAAACGGAAGCCGGGGAACCGCACAGTGCCTATCACGAGTATCTGTTCAAGCTGCGGCGGGTGCGCGAAAGGCTGTACACGGAGCCGGCGCGTCAGATCGGCGAGCGGCGGCACCAGGTGCTGTGCGCGTTCTTCGATCAACTTGCTGCAGAGGCCGAGGGTCGCGGCTGAGGCGGCATGAGCCAGAGCGGATGGTATCATTCGATCGAGGGGTAAGATACGGTGGACAAGGAACGACCTATCATCCTGCTGACGAATGACGATGGCATCCGCTCGCCCGGGTTGTGGGCGGCGGCCGAAGCGCTTTCCGCTGTTGGCTACGTGACGGTTGCCGCGCCGCGCGAACAGTCTACCGGCACCGGCCGCAGCATGCCCATCACCTCGGATGGCGCGATCCACGAGGAGCAGGTCGCC
>JAPLGR010000237.1 GCA_026390045.1 Chloroflexota bacterium
CCGGCCAACGTCAAGCTGTGCGCCGACCTGCTCAAGGGCAGCGGCGTCCCGGTGTGCGCCGTCATCGGCTTCCCGCTGGGCGCCACGCCGACCGAAGTCAAGGTATTCGAGGCGCAGAAGGCGATTCGCGAGGGCGCCAGCGAGCTGGACATGGTCATCAACGTGGGCGCGGTCAAGTCGCGCGACTACGAGCTGGTCCGGAACGACATTGCCGCCTTGGCCCGAGCGTGCCACGCCGGGAACGCCATTCTGAAGGTCATCATCGAGGCCGCCTTGCTGACGGACGAGGAGAAGGTGATCGCTTGCCAGATCGCCAAGGTGGCCGGCGCCGACTTCGTCAAGACCTCGACCGGCTTCGGCCCCGGCGGGGCGACGCCGGAAGATGTCGCTCTGATGCGGCACGTCGTCGGCCCGTCGATGGGCGTCAAGGCTGCCGGTGGCATCCGCACCTACGCTGACGCCCAGAAGATGATCGCCGCCGGCGCCAGCCGAATCGGCGCCAGCGCCAGCGTCAAGATCATCCAGGGAGCCGAGAAGTAACCGGCAAGGAGAAACGCCAATGGCGGTGGATCTGCGAACGTACATCTTCCTCGACAGCCTTCAACCGCAACACGCGGGTTTCCTGGGCACCGTAGCCCGGGGCTTCCTGCCCCTGCCCAACGACACCTCGCTGTGGGTGGAGATCTCGCCCGGGATTGAGATCAACCGCATCACCGACATCGCCCTGAAGTCAACCCGCGTCCGCCCCGGGATGCAGATCGTTGAGCGGCTGTTTGGGATGCTGGAAGTTCACCATGAGGACCAGGCCGAGGTGCGAGCCGCCGGCGCGGCGATCCTGCGGGCACTCGATCTCCAGGAGTCGGATCGCATCAAGCCTAGGGTGGTCTCGAGTCAGATCATCCGTCACGTCGACGCCCACCAGGTGCAGCTGATCAACCGCATGCGCCACGGGCACATGCTCCTGGCCGGGCAGACGCTGTATGTGCTGGAGGTCGAGCCGGCCGGATACGCGTCGCTGGCGGCCAACGAGGCGGAAAAGGCGGCGGATATCAACATCCTCGAGGTGATGGCCTTCGGCAGCTTCGGCCGCGTCTACCTGGGTGGATCCGAACGCGACATCATGGCCGGGTACGGTGCGGCGGTGTCCGCCATCGAAGGTGTGAGTGGGCGCCAGGTCGAAGGTGGCCGGCGAGACTAGGATCGAAGAATCCGTCGAACATCGACGTCCGAACTCATCAACTACGTCATCAGGAGGCAACTGTGGCTGAAGAATACGGGGCAACCGAAGCACTGGGAATGATCGAGACCAAGAGCTACCCCGCCATGGTCGAGGCGGCCGACGCGATGGTCAAGGCGGCCAAGGTCGAGCTGGTCGCCTATGAGAAGACCGGCGGCGGATTCGTAACAGCCATCGTGCGCGGCGACGTTGCCGCGGTCAAAGCGGCGGTCGAAGCCGGCGCACGCGGGGCGGAGAAGGTCGGCGAGGTCGTCGCCATCCACGTCATCCCGCGCCCGCATGCGAACGTGGACCGCACGCTGCCTCTGGGCCGCGCCCCTACCGGCACCAAGAGCGGCAAGTAGCCGGACCTCGTGGCGGTTGTCCCAGACGGTCCCCGGCCTGTTCCGGGGGCAGCCCGGGCGGAAGTACGCCGCCTCGCGGAGAAGCACGGCGGTCGAAAGGAGCTGCCAATGCTGCTGGGCAGAGTAGTGGGCACGCTCGTCGCCACGCGCAAGGAGCCATCGCTCGAGGGGCTTAAGTTCCTCGTGCTGCGCCAGCTGGACATCGACGGCAAGGATATGTCCGGCTACCGGGTGGCGGCCGATGCGGTGGGCGCCGGCCTGGGCGAAGTGGTCCTGTACGCGACAGGAAGCTCGGCGCGCATGACCACCGTCACCGACAAGCGTCCGTGCGATGGTGTGATCATGGCCATCGTCGACACGCTTGAGGTAGACGGCGTTGTGACCTACGACAAGTCTGAGGTCGGGTGATGGGCGACCGGGGGGACCGCAAGGAGCACGCTGTGCTCGATGATGCCCGGATCGACGCGATCATCCAGAACGTGATGGCAGAGCTGCGCCGGGCAGAGAGCGGCCCCCATGAGCCGCTGCCGGCGGTCGCTCCTGCCTCGCCGGCCGCGGCCGCGCCGGAATTGCGCCACGCTGACAACCTGTTCTCGGATGTCAACTCCGCGACGCAGGCGAGCCGGCGGGCGTTCGAGCAGCTGGGAGGCCTGCCTCTGTCGCTGCGCGAACGGATGATCAACGCCATGCGGCGGGTGGCGCGCGAGAATGCTCAGGTCCTGGCGCGCCGGGCCGCGGAAGAGACTGGCATGGGACGGCTCGAGGACAAGATCGAGAAGAACCTGCTCAATGCCAACAAGGCGCCAGGGACCGAGATGCTTACCCCGACGGCCTGGACCGGGGACGACGGCATGGCGCTGGTCGAGTACGCGCCCTACGGCGTGATCGGTTCGATTACCCCGAGCACCAATCCCACATCGAGCGTCATCTGCAACGCCATCAGCATGGTCGCGGCCGGCAACGCCGCGGTCTTCAACGCGCACCCCGGCGCCAAGGCCTGCACCAACCTGACGGTGCAGCTGATGAATCAGGCGATTGTCGAGGCCGGCGGACCGGCGAACCTGGTGTGCGCCATCGCCGAGCCGACGATCGAATCAGCTCAGGAGATCATGCGTCACCCGACCGTCAACCTGCTCATGGTGACCGGCGGGGAGGCCGTCGTCCACGTCGCCATGCAGAGCGGCAAGCGCGCCATCTGCGCCGGCCCGGGCAATCCGCCGGTCGTGGTCGATGAGACCGCTGATATCGACGAGGCCGGCCGCGGCATTGTGCGCGGCGCATCGTTCGACAACAACATCGTATGCATCGTCGAGAAAGAGACTTTCGCCGTGGCGACCGTCGCCGAGGCACTCAAGCGCTCGATGCTCGCCTACGGGGCATACGAGATCGATGGTGCCCAACTGGACCGACTGATGAAGGTCATCTTCACCCAAGTGCCGCCGCCGGGGAAGGCCGGGCTGATGAACAAAGCTCTCATCGGCAAGAGCGCCGCGGTCCTGCTCAAGGAGATCGGCGTCTCCGTTGGCGACGAGATCCGCCTGATCGTGACCGAGGTGGGCGCTGATCACCCGCTGGTGGTGACTGAGCAGATGATGCCGATCATGCCCCTGGTGCGGGTGCGGCATGCCGATGAAGGCATCGACCTGGCCAAGGAAGTCGAGCATGGCTACCGGCATACGGCGGTCATGTACTCCAAGAACCTCGATCACCTGAGCCGCATGGCGCGTGTCATGGACTGCAGCATCTTTGTCAAGAACGCGCCATCGCTGGCGGGACTGGGCGCCGGTGGGGAGGGGTTCTGTTCCTTCTCCATCGCCAGTCCCACCGGGGAAGGCATCACCAATCCGATCAGCTTCAGCCGCATCCGTCGCTGCACGCTCAAGGATGCGTTCCGAATCGTATGAAACCGATGAGTCCATTCCGTGGCGAGGCGATGAACAATGATTGAGCCCGCGCTCGCTCTGGTCGAGTTCTCCAGCATTGCCGTCGGCATGCAGGCCGCGGATGCCATGGTCAAGCGCGCCCCGATCAATGTGATCAAGGCGGGCACCGTGCACAACGGCAAGTACCTGGTGCTGATCGGCGGGTTGACGGCGGATGTCGAGGAATCGCTCGCCGCCGGCCGGCAGGTCGGCGCCGACGCGGTCCTGGACTTCGTCTTCCTGCCGCACGTGCACCCCGAGGTCGTCGAGACGATTGGCGGTGCGCGCGCGCCGCAGGCCAACGATGCCCTCGGAGTCATCGAGACGGCGACCGTGGCGGGCGCCATCCATGCCGCCGATGCGGGGATCAAGGCGGCACTGGTCCGCCTGGTCGAAGTGCGCCTGGCGGACGGCCTCGGCGGAAAGGGCATCGTCCTGTTCTCCGGGCTGGTGGCGGACGTCGAAGCTGCGGTCCAGGGCGGGGTGGGCGTGCTCGAGCGGCCGGACCTGCTCGTGCGCCAGGTCGTCATCCCGCAGCTTCATCCTGGCATGTGGGAGAACGTCGGCGATGCCACGCGCTTCAGCCACCGGGTCTTGGGTCACCTATGAAACTTGCACGCGTGCACGGCACCGTCGTGGCGACGCGCAAGTACGAGGGTCTCGAGGCTGTCAAGTTCCTCGTCGTGCAGCCGCTGGACGAGGACCTGAAGCCCGTCGGCCGCCCTCAGATTGCCGCGGACGCCACGGCCCAGGCCGGCCCGGGCGAACTTGTCCTCGTCGTCGGCAGCCGGGAGGCGGCGCAGGCCATGCCCGTAGTGTTCGTCCCGGTCGACCTAGCCATCACTGGCATTGTTGACGAGGTGGACATGGAGCGCGGGCCGCGACGCGCTCAGCCCACAGCTACCTGGCATCGGCCGTCCGAGGACGAGGACTGACGATGTACATCGGGAAGGTCATCGGAACGGTCGTCTCGACCATCAAGATCTCGCACCTCGATGGCCGCAAGCTGCTGATGGTCGATCAGCTCGACTTGCATGGCAAGGAGACCGGGGCGTACGACATCGCCGTGGATGTCGCTCAGGCCGGGCCGGGAGACACGGTGCTGGTGATCGACGAGGGCAACGGCGCCCGGCAGATCCTGCAATTGGATCCCGGGGCCATCCGGGCGGTGATCGTTGGCGTGGTGGACGAAGTGGCGCTGAGCGAGTAGCGATACGGCCCGCGGAACGGCACAAATCGGGCGGAACGGATAGTCGTCGGGGCCAGCACAGCTGGCCCCGGTTGTCTGGTACGCCCAGCATGGGCGCTGACTAGGAAGGTGGAAGTCCTTCCCGGGGGTTGATGGCACCCACCGTAGCCAAGGGCAAGGGCGTCGTCGTGAGGCGGGGTCCGGAGGAAGCCGGGGGCAAAACCGCGACCTGAGGGACACGAACCCGAGAGGAGG